>JABIFG010000124.1 GCA_018650795.1 Fidelibacterota bacterium | reverse complement strand
GGTGCCTTCCTCCTCTTTCTGGTGATAAAGTGCGTTGTTGTTCATTAGGCTCAAGATGGTAGCACCCTACATCGCATGGCGTAGTTTAAGAGTAAATTTTATGGCACAAAAATCCAAAAAATACGTAGAAATGCGTATGTGTCTTAGTCTGTACGTGCATCAGTAGGATTGATGGCGGGATGATTGCCGAATAGTTACGCTATGCTCAGGTAAAAGTTACTGATGTAGGACTGTCTTAAGGTAATCTTCCGAAGCCACAAAATCCGGCTCTTTACCTGTATGCGCGCGTGTTAAGGGCACGACCTTTGTCCTTACTCCCATGCCACGATGATCCACATAGCCATAGTCTCGTAACACCTCCATAATGATGGTGTTTCGAGGTGATCGCTGTCCAGCTAACATTTTTTCGATGGTCATTGAGTTGGGTAACATACCAGGACTCACTACCTCGAAACGGTTACTGTATATTCCAACTTCAATCTCTACAAAACGAGTCCAGTCTCGGTGCGCTAAAGCATTGATCAATACTTCACGTACAGCCTCTAGAGGGTAGTGCCACTGAGTATCTCTCCGTAGCCCCTCGTCAATCTCAGTGGGTTCCTGCGAAATAAATGGTGTGACAGTATCTTTAAAGCGTTCGATGATCCCACCATCTACTAGCGATTTGTCTGTTCCCTTAATATCCCAGCGCCCTACCATGGGGCCATCAAGAATCTCATCCAGTAGTGCTTGGTACTCTTTATCTTCACCATTGAAAGCAAAGATACGCAGTCCCGCTTGTTTTAAATAACGTCGAGGACTTTTTCCAAACAGTACTAAGCCAGCAATAGTGCAACAGATGTTATCGACTGCTTCTGTTAGAAAGCCAAGTCCCAGCAGTCGTGTTTCCCACTCCTGCGGTGTAGAAGGAATATCGGGATCGTGCAGAATATCTTTGAGATAATTCTGTAGGCGGGCTTCATCCATGCAACTAATATCAGTACGCGGAACAGGCAATACTTCAGTATGTAGCATGCCGCCAATCTCAAATAGACGCATTTGCTGTTCACGGGTTGCCCGCCGGGAGATAGACCCTATGCGGATATAGATCTCCTCTTTGCCTCTATCGCGGACCACATAGGGCTTAGATATGCCCTGAGGAAAACTAACCACGGCAACAGTGCTTTCTTGGTCAATCTGGATCTCTTCATAAAGTGGCAAGATCATGGGGTGAATTTTATCCTGTATAACATTCATCACCCACTCCTCTAGATTGGGGCGTTGAGTGCCGCTTATTGTGCCATCGTCCTCAATACCGAGTAACACTTTTCCACCCTGAAAATTTACCAAGGCCACAACCTCCTTCGCCAACTGTTCAGGGCGAATATCATCACGCTTGAATTCGATGCCATAATTTTCACCGTTGGCAATAATTTCCAGTAACTCAGTCTTTAACATGGTTTGCTTCTCCGTGGATTATGGCACCTACTTAAAACCATATTTCTCTCTGCGTTGATTAAATGCACTTTTTCCACCTTCCAGAATATCGGCGGCTAGCTGTTGGATGGCGGGTAAATCAATGGCCCCTTGCTGGTCAGGCAAAATGCCTCCTTTATCGTCCTCTACACTCAACACGCCGATCCATTCCGCATCGCCAAATACTGGAATATTAGCGTTGTGGGTGGCGAACAGAAATTGGCGGGATAGCTTCGCTTTTCGCAACTCAGTTACGATACGTTCAGCAATAAAGGCATTATCAAGATTGTCTTCAGGTTGATCAAGAATCAAGGGGTCTTGATTGTCTAACAGCAACAAATGCAATACCGCCGTACACTGTTGTCCTGTGGATAAATTATCAATTTTACGGAAGAGTGAATCTTGCTTATCGTGTGCCACGTTCAGCTCAATTTCCATCGTGTCTGGTAGTGATAGCTCTTCTATTTCCAGTAGATTGTGTTCCTGCAAGTACCCCAATGCCTGTGCTACGATGGGTGTAATGCCCCAGTCTACTTGTTTGAGGCTGTTCTCACCTTCACGAACTCTTGTTGCCAAATTTGCTGGAGAAAAGTCTCCCTCCAGTAGCCAGGCTAACCGTTTAATACCCACACCCTCCAGCTTACAGCCCTCAAGGAGGTCTAACAGCGGCTTGCGGTCCCCTTCATTCTTCAGCGTTAGGCGTACTTTATCTTGTAGCTTTCGGTTCAATCGTTTGACCGATTTTTGCATAGCCGCAGAGCGTTCTGTTTTGGCTTCAGAAAGTTCCAGTAAGAGCTTTTTACGCTGCAAATTAAGCTCATCAATTTGTGCTTGCCGGTTTTGCATTGCCATCTGTTTGGGTTTGATTTGCTCAATCTGTTTCAGTAACGTTTGGTACTCAACACCAATTTGTCGACCGCTTTTACCTTGACTGGTGGGGATCTCTTTGAATGCCTTTTCGAGCTGCTGCTCTTCGTTGGCTATTGCAGTATGTAGTTGATGCTGGAGTGGAGGAAGAGACCCCTGTCCCTGTTTCAATAGTTGTTCGAGTTGAGTTAAAACTTGCTTTGTATCAGTTGTTAATTTATCCAGTACGGTCCGTTGTTGACGCAAAAGAGCGGCATGGGGCAAGCCATCTAATGCTTGCTCACTCAAAAAAGTGATGTCTGGCAGGCTATCCTGTATAGCGGTTATGGCATCCTGCAAGCGGTGTAACTCTTCATGGCTGCGTTCGTTCAGCTGCTTCTCTTTTTCCAGCTTAGGTACCACCTTGAGTTTTTCATCTAGCCCCAAAGCATGAAACTGCTTGGCCTGATCCAGTAGCTTAGGCAGACGTTCCACCTCCTCCTCAATTTCCCTCTTTTGCTGCAAGGCGGTGAGCAGGCTTTTGCGGTTCTCTTTCAGGTGAAGTAGTGCTTTCTCGATGGTGCTGTCAAAATCGGCATGATTCCACTCTAAAAAACGCCCCACCAGTTGATTACGGCTCTGAGGGTGGCGAGTCATCTCATAGATCTCATTTTGACCGTACAGTTCCAATCTAGGTAGCAGATCAGTTGGTTGATAAGGTGATATCTGATCATGCTCATCAACTACTACAGGTTGGTCGCCGTATTTGCGCTTAATCGTGAACTTGCGACCATGCATGGCTGCTGAGCGGATGGTTAATTCAACCATGCCTCGCTCAACACCCAAGTTGGCTTTAATAATAGCCTCATGTTGTGTCTTGGCTGAGTCAGTGAACGGGAGTAGATCTAGCGCAAAACGGATACACTCCAGTAGAGTAGATTTGCCTGCTCCACGTCCTCCGATGACCGCGTTCAGGTGCTCAGATGGTTCGATATCCATACCATCTAAATAGCCTCCAACAAAGCGTACACGCTCGATGGCTGAGGCATAATTTTTGGGTTTTTCTGAGTTGAGCCGTACCCGTGAACCTGCATCCAAAAATGCCTGTTTGAAGGAGACAAAGCAGGGTTTGGTCATTTTGATGAGGCAAGAGGCTCCATCAGCTTTTATCTCCTCGGGCTTGGCGACATCAGCGGCGTTGATAGCCGTCATCTCCCGTTCACGCTGATAGTTGGGATCTTTGTTTAAAAAAGCCTTACGGTAAAAATCACTCTTTACCCCTTTAAGATCTTCGATTGATCCCGGTATTTGTGCAGCCAACAGATCTTTGTGCTGCCAGGGGTGGTTCATTCTGCGCTTAAGCACACCATCATCGTTAGTGCTGTGTGCAGCATAAATGAAACCACCCAGTTGATTGACTGTATCAATCAGCTGAATTGCCGTCAGGTTGGTGGGTAGAACGCCCTCAAGAGGGTCTAACAGCTCCAGCCGACCCAATATACGCTCAAGCTCTTGTGTAGTTTTGCTTTCATCAAACAGGCAGACAAAATGAATTTTTTCGCTGGATGCAATCTCGAACCCCGGAAATACGACAATGCCGTTGTCGGAAAAGAGAGTGCGTAGCTTATCCATACAGTCGACCGAGCCATGGTCTGCGAGGCCAATTACCTCGATTCCAGACTCTAGGCTGGCATTCAGTAGATGCAGGTTATACTTTTCTTCGTTTAGTGTCTGTTGCTGACCGCGATGCTTGATATAGTCTGCAGAGTTGACCTGTAAAGCACACTTAAAAAAGCGTGCTTTGGTATAGGTTATTGCCTTATGATCGGTTGTTTTAGGCATAGGAGTATTTCTTACATTGAGAGGGGTTATTGGATATATTTGCGGACAGCAATTCTTGAATCATACTATGTTTTTGATTTACTCAATCTCTTTTGTTATTAGGTCAACAGGTGGTAAATAGTGTGGCTAAGGTGGTTTTCTTGTTTCTTCAGTCTTGAGTAGCTTGTCCATCCTCGGTGAGTCGATACCCCTGCAAACGGCTATTAGGCTTGTCCGGTATCGTCATCTCAATCAGACTTTCCTCCAGCGCAGGTAACAGATAACGCTCTCTAAACGATTTCCGGTCTTTTAACCCAAGAGCCCCTTGTAGCTCATCGCGGCTCATACTTCCTTTCAGTGTTGTAAGTAGCTTTCTGACTTGTGGGGTAAGTTGTGGGGTGACTTGGGGGGTGTTGCTATTGATGGTGTCGAGAATGGTCCGCAACATAAACTCAATAAAAGGGGCAGAGTCAGTCTGTTGTGTACTTTGGTTGATTGCTTGATAGTATGCTTGCTGATGGGTATGAACCATGCTCTCTATTTGAGTATGGGCAAACAGTGGATTCCAGTGGGTGAGGATTAAGGTTTGCCAGAGTCGCCCCATGCGACCATTACCATCGGCAAAGGGGTGGATAAACTCAAATTCATAGTGGAAGACGGAGCTGCTGATGAGTGGATGCTGGTCGGTACTACTTAGCCACTTCATCAGATTTTCAATCAGCTTCCTGACACGATCCGCCTGTGGGGCCATATGGAGTACCTGCTCACCATTCATCACCCCAACGTTACCACTACGGTAGCACCCTGCATCATCGATCAGCCCCTTCATCAGAACCTGATGTGCTTTAAGTAAGTGACTTGAACTACTGGGTTGCCACTGTTCAAGCTGCTCATACGCCTTGATGGCATTGCGTGCCTCTTGTATTTCGTGGGGTGGAGCGATGACAGGCTTACCTTCAAGGATTGCGGTAATCTGCTCTTCACTGAGTGTGTTGCCCTCAATGGCAAGAGAGCCATGAATGGTGCGGATGCGATTGATGCGGCGTAGACGTAGGCTGCCTTCACGTTCCTGCTGTGCCGAGTGATGCCCCAGCTTTTCACTGATCGCGGCAATCAGATGAATGATTGCCGGGGTGATGGTGAATGGAGGGGATGATGGGGGCATTGGTTGTTCAGTATTTTTTGAACTGTATCTTTATTGAGAGATCACAGGTGAGGAATGGTGGAAGGGTAAACTTGTTTTTGGAGCAGGGGCAGGTTCGGTGGTGTTGAAGTGAAAGAAGAGGCTCTAGGTGTTTAGTTTGTTTTTTGTGAGTGTTCAGGGCATAATTGAATTATAGTGACTCCGAGATCATTGATTAAAGATAAGTTCTCAGACCAGTGATTTCAAGGTGTCAAACAGCATATAAATCAATGAGATAAAAAACTGCTGGACAATTGATACTCCGTAACACACCATATGGTTGAAAAAATATGTGTGCAACCAGCGGAGCCGATAACTTGTTTACCGATATT
>JABIFG010000123.1 GCA_018650795.1 Fidelibacterota bacterium | reverse complement strand
TCATCAGGTCTACATTTCAAACGCATAAAAAACACTTGCTAGATTAATTTATAACGTCTTAATCCCTTTTTCATCAGGTCTACATTTCAAACGAAATAGCAAAAAAGCTTGAAAAATTATCTAAAGTCTTAATCCCTTTTTCATCAGGTCTACATTTCAAACTGGTCGTTCCGAATAGCTCTTTACATTCATCCACATACAGAGGGGGTTATTGAGAATTCCAGATTCCAAAAAGTTCACTCCCATTTTGACTGTTCAATCACTTCTTGAGTAAGACTGTATCATTTTATCTTTATTCTCTTCTTACTGCAATATCCGCTCAAGCCCTCCGAGCATAAGGCTCACCCCTTTAAACAGCAGCGGCTTCCCCAGCGAGTTGATATGGAAGTCTGATGGAAGTTCATAGATTCTAACATCATCCTCTTTTTCATGGATAATTGATCGAATCGTTCGGATTATCTCTCTTATCTTTCTCTGGTTGGCCTGTGTAACAAAAATGGAGTACTGAAGGGGGATCGCCTCTTTTTTCAGATAGCGATGCACTCTTCCCAATCTTCTTGGTTGGGAAATATCATAGGCAATGAGGATGCTCTTCTTTTTCACTGTGCGATCTTATCCAACTGTTCTGCTGAGCCAGTTCCGATAAGAACCAATGGTCTGCAGGGTAAGCTTTTCAAGTCGTGGCTGGCGATAATGAAATGCGCGTAACAGCAAGGAGGTACTTTTCGGGTGTTGCAATTTAAATTCTCTGCCAAACCTTCGGTGGATCCCTCTACTGACCTGATAGAGAGTGGTCTCCAAGTCCCAGCTGATAATGGAGGTAAATAGCTGGTTGAGGTCGATATTTTTCAAGTTAAAGTGAAGGTTACGGAGGTTGCGGTTTTCTATCCCCTCACGGATCATCGCCTCTGCAACCAGTGCACTACACCACCCTCGTAGTTGGCCTCTGATTTTCAGAATGTTCTGCTTTTGCAGCAAGGACTGCACCCTTTCTGTCAGCTGCTGTTCTACATGTGTGGCACGCAGATCATCGAAGGTAAATGGCACCCTTCTCTGTAGTCTGATAATAGCCCGACGGTCTGCACTTAACTCCCACTCTTCCAGCTGAATCCAGCCATTAGGTTGGTCTAGCAATTCTTCAAGTTGTTGGTTGCAATTCTCTTCTCTGGCTGACATAGGTAATAGAATACCCCGTTTACCCCCCTTTGAGCTCCCGAATGTAATGGTGATTCCTTGTTCCATGGTCTTGTAGAGTGCACGACTCTCCCACTCAACAGTTCCAGATGAGTAGATTCTACTGATCTGTCGGAATGGGTAACGTCCATTACTACGATGAGGCTGCATGGTTCGTAATGACGGGCCATCGAGTTGGACTTTTAGTGGTTGGCCGTGTGTTGCCAGAAGATAGAGCGGTTTGAGGCTACTCATTTCTGTGCACTGATCCAGTGCCCGAGCTGGTAACATTGCAGCCGCATCAGACGACGAATGGCGGGAGCTTTCTGCTCCCACGCATGATAGAATATCTTTCTACCGCTCTTATTGAGCCAGCTGGCATTTTGCTGTTTACCGAAGTGTTCTTTGGTGAGGGTCTGCTCTCGAAACATCTCCCAGACCAGCTCTTCAACCCGATGGCGGTGGGACTCGATAATATCAGAGGCTAGCGACTCCCGCCCGTAATTCGTATCATGGTAGTAACCGATCCAGGGATCTAGCCCAGCGCCCCATGTTGCCTTGACTGCATCACTGTGGAGGAGCGTGTAACCGAGAGAAAGGATGGCGTTGACCGGATCTGGCGGTGGTCGTCTTTTGCGGGAAGTGAACTGCAGAGATGGCGCAAAGAGTTTTGTGTAGGCACGAAAATAGTTTGCTGCAGCACCTCCCTCTATTCCACGCAGCTGTTGTAATGGAGTTGAGTTTTCACTCTCTTGCTGTAGTTTCTGTAGCGGAACCCCGATCTGACGAATTCCCTGTGTAAGCAGGTGTGAGAGTTTAGGGCGGCGCTGCAGAGCACGCTGTAGCAGTTTCTGTTGACCTCCCATTCTTGCCACAACGGTCTCTTTGGCTACCCTCTCCCGAATATCTATTTTTTGAAAATAGTTATATTGCAATAGGCGAATGGTTGCACGATTGTGGGGTACTCCCAAGAGCTGTGATACCTCCCCCCGCCTCCCCAATACAATAAGGCTGACCTGGTTTTGGCTTAGCGCCAATAGGGTTTGGCTGTCGAGTTGGGTGTTATGGTGTAGCACCATCCGTTCGATCAGGTTTAAGGGGATGGTACGGGGCCTGTCTCCATCACGCAGCTCCAGTCGGTTCTGTCTTGCATTAATGGTGACTCCTTTACGATCCAGATAGAGGGTACTCATTGTTTCTTTCCTTTACCCCTGATAGAAGAAGGTGGGGTCCTGTGGTCCTACTGCAACCCCCAATGTGTGCACTTTGGGTCTTTGGTTAAGGCACAACAGAAAGAGATTGTCCTCATCTCGGTCAATGATTGCATTGGCACGTTGTAACAGCTCTTTCTGCTCGTTACGGTTGAGGTAACACTCATAGGCTGATTTTTGTCCACCGGTTGCGTACTCTTTGACAATTTCCAGCGTCCGACGCAATCGGGAGGGGTTACGGATGTCGTAGGCGACCAGATAGAGTGGGCGTTTTTTCATACTGCTAATTAAAGCAGTTCAGCACTCTCCTTTTCGCAACAACAAGGTTGTCAGAGGTGGATCTGCTCTGCATCAAGCTTGAGCCCTTGCCCTTGTCTTGGACGACTGCCAAAGTTTTCAATCAGGTAAGGAGTCGCCTCATCTTTGCCCAAACTTTTTTTCAATGCTTTTTGCACTCGCGACTTTTTTTCAGCGGTAAAATCTTTTGTTATACCATCCCTTAATAGTGGCTGCTCGGTTCGCTCATAATCACCAGAATAGTCATTCAGTACCATTCGATAAGCATTCAGAAAATGGTTCGGATTGGCATCACTCCAGTGAATAGGCAAGCCCCCCTCTTTTTTTCGCTGTGCCAACCAGAGGTAGTAGGCTGCAATGATTGGGCTCATCTTGAGTTCGACACCCCCGGCATAGAGTTTTTTACTTTCATGATCAAAGCGAAGTGAGGGTGGCCCCAGTTTTTTCTGGACATGCTCAATGGTCTTGTCAAAGCCATGTTGCTCTTCACTACTCGGGGTACCGTGGCGCATACGTACAAAGGGGATGTCGGCCAGGGTAACCTCTGCATTGGCAGTCGATACTGGGCGGTTCTCCTTCGCGAGGTCAATTACTTCTGCCTCTCGTGGCGGGTAGTAGAACTGTGGTTCTGACTCAAAGGGGGCGTTAATCAATACGTGTGAAAGACGATCCTGCTCCCGACCATAAAGTGAAAGTGCATATCCAAGGTAAAACCCCATGGTCTTTCTGCCACCTGCAATAGAGACATGGAGTGCAGTATCCGGGCTCTCTGTAAAGTGAGCAACATGACGGGTTATGTAGTCTGCCGCAGCACGATTATCAGCTGCAGAACGAATATCGGTTAACGCCTCACCCTGCTCCCCTTTCACGATATGGATTTGATCATCTGTAAAGGTGATCTTTCCAGCAGGGATATTGTACTCTCTACAGAAAGTATGAAACCGTCCTTTCTTTGGGTCAAGCAGTGCAAGCTTTGCCCGTTCTGCCCCCTCCTGGGTTGTCAGCAGGTGGATTTCTGTGGGGATAAACGGACGCTGTTGCTGCATCAACAGTGCATAGAGTGTTTCGGTTATGACCTGCGGGCTTAACCCTGTGACAGACAGTAGAATTCGTTTACTGTATTGGTCTGGATCAGCGGGTGAATTCATTGTGAAATCTCCTTCATCAGGTATCGTCCCAACCCCATTGTGGCTGCCTTACCATTATGGGTCCACTGGCCGATCCAGAGCCACTCCTGTAAGGGGGCAATCTGTTCTGCAAGAATTTCGAATGTACCCACAACGCCTCCCATCTGCATTTTTGTCCCCTGTCGACTGGAGTAGCGTGTCCACTCTTTCCAGTGAATATCTTTATTGCTGACATCGACCTCTCTTGACTGCTCAGTCAGCTGATAAAAATCGACTGTTTCATTACTCTCTACGACAACACGCTCTCCATGAAAATTTTGCAGCATGGCAACTCTTCGTAATAAGGGAGAGAAGAAGCTAGAGAAGGTAAAGTATTCCGGTGTTAGCAGGTGTCCTTGCCGCTTGGTTCGAAATGGGGTCAATAGTGTTATCTCTATCTTTCCATTGAGCGTTGGTGAACGAGGGTTGGCTTCTCCCTGGTCTTGCAGTTTCTGCTCTGGTCTGAATATTGTCTGCCATCCGCTCTCACCGGGATAGCTGCTCTGCTCTACCTTTTCAAGTTTCAGTAAAGTTCTCTTGGGGCCAATCCCTTTCAGGCCTGCTCTTTGCAGTGCATGAATCAAGTAGGGTAGCTGCTGCTGTGCCTTGCCAATCAAGACCAAACCAAGAGTGACCATCCCTTTACTGGTTTGGCTCTCAATACCTGGAAATGGGAGCTGCAGCACATAAGGGTGAGGAACCGTGTGGTAAAGACGCATCAGTTCACTATTTTTTGGTGGAGGGGTCTCAAAAATATAGGGGTAGATACAGCTCTCGTAGAGAATACACTGTTCGCATACTCTTTCTCGTGTAACACAGACTGTTTTTCGAAGCGCATGCCCCAGTGCACCGCGCCACGCAGACCCCTGAAAGCCTCGTGACTCGAAAGGGCTGTCGGCACTAAAGTGGAACCGATATCTTGCAACCGAAAGCGAAGGGGAATTCTCATTCTTTAGTGAAGTCGTAGACATAGGGGGGGAAGGTATCATCTTTTCTGCTTCTATATCGAGCCACAAGGTTGTTAATCGATGAAATTATGTTCTGGTGGACGGTTTATATGAGTCCCAACGACTATGAGCATCAGATGCTGGAGTGGAAGAAAGTGGCTTAACAGCATGACGTGGTCTTGCGGCACTCGATCACTTGGACTTACTGTGCTGAATAGCGCTTCTTGTTGAATATCGGGGCCGCGCATCTATTCTCTCGCTGATCGGGGATTTTCTATCGCTTATTTTACCGGTAAAGGGGGAATTTCAACAGCCTGTTAACTCGGTGTGTAGTAGGGGTTGACCACGCCAGACCACGTTAATCTACATATTTCTGTTGATGTCAAACGCATCATCTCGCTCCATTATATATTTCAGCAACAACCTTGTGCGCTCTGCTGCAAATGAAGAAAAGGTTTGTAATGAACGCCCCTAAATTCGATAAAAAACAGAAACCACTGTGTTGCTGGTCGCTCCATACTGATGGATAGTAACCGTATTCGCATTGGAAAATGGGTTCGCCCCGTGGGTCGTGGTGCAGAGGGTGCTCTGCAAACAGAGTT
The DNA here is from genome assembly GCA_018650795.1 of Fidelibacterota bacterium. Taxonomy (GTDB): domain Bacteria; phylum Fidelibacterota; class UBA8477; order UBA8477; family JABMPR01; genus JABMPR01. Next base: position 3,029 of record JABIFG010000123.1, on the reverse strand, counting down.
AGGTTGATTCGTGATAGAAAAACTTTCATGATGATCAGACTATTGAACTAAGATTTAAAGGAGAAAAGATTGGCTATGTTTATAAAACAAATTGAGTGATTTGATAGCAGATGGAAGTCAGAGCCCCTGAACCATTCTGAAAACAGTCAACGAGCCGGCCTGATGGTCAGCTCTTTTAAGTGCTCTGGGTTACGGCAAAAGACGCACTTTTATTCCAGCGTTAACAAGCGGCTATTCAAAGCCAATCAATCAGCTATTGAGGACACGAATCATGAATCAATCAAGGATGAGGCAATCATCAACTAGGGAGAGCAACATGGAGGCGGCTTTACTTCAGATCAGCGGGCTATCCGAGACACTCCTTAAAGTCACCGACGACGTTACAGCTGCTGATGCAAGTGATCTGTTCTGGGTAATCCACACCTTGGCACAAACCGGGCTAGACACACCAGTGAATGAGTGTTGCTGATGATTTGATACAGCAACTCAACACCCTGCTCTCAGTATGGGGCAGTATATATCACTTAACTTTTTGGTTTCAACCCGATCAATATCCAGAGGCACGCATCTTTGCTACTCTTACGTATGAATCAACAGATGAGAAACCCGACATGAACCAAGACCGTAGAGACTTCTTCCGTAACATAGGCACAAAGACTGTCGTGGCTGCCACCTCAGTCGTAGCACCTGCTGCACTGCATGCTGAAGCATTAGCAGAACAGATCAAACAGTCGTCCAAAGAAATCAGTGACAATCTCTCAAAGACTGCTGAAGACATTAACGAGAGACTGACTGATGTGGTTTCTGAGGCCAGCGAGCAAATACGGGATGTTACTGACCGCATTGATACAGCTGCGCTCGTCGCTGGTTATCAACAGATACAAATCAATCTGTTGTTCATGCTGATTGCTCTATCCTTTGCTGTCGATGGTGGGATGACGCTGTTCTGGGCGCTGTATACCCCTCCTATGCTACTACCTTAGGTAGTCTCTATTTTCAGAGGTGTAATCAACCTGGCATGGTACCGACTACCTTAATACTGGTCTCACCCAGGCACTCCCGCTCAACGTACTCAGAGATAGGTTGTGCTTGCGCTGGGAGGAGGGTGAAGAGCAGGAGTAGAGAGAGGAGTGATTTCATAGTCAGATCGTGCCTGATTACTGCGGGTATGGCAACCTGTCACTTTGAGTGGCCTGAGTCTCTCTGATACCCCAGCTCTGTTAGGCATTCACTCACATATCGCCGCTGCTCTATAAAATCGTCATCATCTTCATAGAGGAAATCATGTGGGTTGAGGCGATACCTGGAGAAGTCTACTATCTCAAAGACATCTTTCTCTGCGGTGGCTGCATAAGCTTCTCTTTCACACCGTTCAATATCAATAATTGCCTGGCTTGGCTCATGGATCAGGTGTGCCCACTGGGTTGTGCAGCCGGAGAGGAGGGTCAATGTCAGGCTAAAAACTAATTGTTTCATCATTACCGGATAGCTCAGAGATTGCAGATTTGAGTGCCTGTAATTTTCCTATGGTTCCCTGAAAGCACTCTTGTAATGCTGCAACTGCAGCATATCCATCAGGCTCAGTCGTCAAGATGAAATCAATGCACGTTGCTTTTAGGTTGCCCAAGTTATCTTCTGCCAAACAGCTATTCAGATAGGGCTGAATCAATTGTGACAAGATAGGGCTGTGCTCATGGAAATAGCTGAGTCCAGAGAGTAGCAGGTCATTGGTAGGATGGAGCTCCAGTCCATTCAGAAGTAGTTGCAGCAGCTGCTTGTTACCCTGCTGGAAGTAGGAGGTGAATAACGGCCTATCTGACCGTTCAACTTCCTGGACGAATTGCTCAATCAGGATCTCTCTGATAGGTATCCGCCCCTCAAAGTAGTCCACTATCCTTTGCTGAGTGGGATTAGATGGCGATAGATCAACCTCTTCTTTAATCGAGTCATCTTCCCACTCGAAGCCTAGGTCTGCTAAACCTTCCCGCCAATTGGATGGGTGCTGCTTAATTGCTTCGCTGACCTGCTTGATGAGGGGTTCATTATTGATCTTTTGACGGTCGTCTGTCATTGGCTTAGTGCAAACAGCACTTCTTGAACTTCTTGCCACTGCCACAAGAGCAGGGATCGTTGCGGCCAACCTTTGGCATATCTCTTGTGAATGAAGGTTGATTAACCTGATTGGCTCTTCCCTGTTGGTAGAAGAAGTATTGATGAATTGAGATGGCTCCAGATGGTAAGAGCTCAACCATTTTGCGTATATCATCTTGTGAATATCGCAGGGGATTCTCTGTGTCATTATCTGAACCAAACAGGTTGATCAGTCCGATCGCACTCTGAACCTCTCTGTTATCAGTTATCCATAAATCCTGACTCAAGTTCATGGCTCGCAGGTAACCGGTACACCATTCATCAGCCAGAATGACATTGTGGTCTTTGACTTCCACCTCTTCAAATATGGGTCTGATTGAGCTTGGGTTGGCGGTAAGCATTGCAAGAATAGTGTCCATATGCCGCATAAAAAGCCCTACAACCTCTTTGAAATCATCGGTTCCCTCCCAGTTTGGTTCAAAATCTCCCCATATAGCGGGAAGCCACTTTGACGGAACAATTGTTTTGGAGCCACTGGCAATGGCTGTAAGAAAGCCATCAAGCTCGGATATGTTCAGAATTCCTTCATCATCGCCATTCTGTACGCCGCCTTCAGGTACACGACTCAACAAGAAGTTATCGAGCCATTCTAGCTCCTCTTCAGCGAGTTCATCTTCAGAAAGAGGTGGGTCTAGAGCATCCATCAGTGGGTCTGAAGGAAGATTTGGGGCTACATTCTGGTCACCTGGGTAACCTTCATGTATTGCTTTCAACCCTTCAGCTAGAGCATCTTTGTCCTCATGAAACTCATCTTCCCAGACGATAGAGCTTCCATCAGGATAATACACCTCAAGAATCCAGCTGCTCTCCTTGCTTCGGTAAATCTCGATCTGGTAGGTCTTACTATGGTGCTCGATGCTTTGACGGAGTGGTGAGTA
>JABIFG010000122.1 GCA_018650795.1 Fidelibacterota bacterium | reverse complement strand
TAGAGTGGGGGTTGTGGAATGGGGTAACCTAATGCGAGTTGCTGTGCGTGGTGAATCTGCTCGGCATCATCCACCTGAAGGGTCTGGCTGAAGCCTACTCTGACTAGAAAGTGTATGGTTAGGTAGAATAAAACCCAAGAAAGAGGGTGATACAATAGACGATTGTTGATGAGGTGGTTCATATAAGTAAATCATGCATGAGTCATCACGCAGAATGAAGGGAAGTTTGTATTTTAATGGTAACAAAAGGTAGTGAGGAAAAAGGTGCATCGTGGTATGCCAGGCAACTGATGGGTACCCTTGTCTTGCTTATGTTGGCACTGAGTGTCGCTGTCCACAAGGCTAGCGGTATGGCTGCGCTTGCTATGTTGGTGGTTAGTCTGGTCGGGCTATTCCTTAATAGAAAGAAGTCTTCGCCTCAGCTGGAGTTATGGGAGAAGTGGTGGTTGGGAGTAACGCTGCTGTTTTTTGGGTTGATTGCGCTCGATGTGTTGATGGGATATGGAGATGTCAGCGTACTGGACTCCCCGAGTCGGTTGATTCTTGCTATTCCGGTGTATCTTTATTTGAGACGCACTGGCTTTAATCTGGATTATCTGCTGGTGGGGGCAGGGGTCGGTGCTCTGCTTGCTGGTGGATATGCAGGCTACCAGCATCTCTATCTCGGAAGAGAGATGGCGGAGGGGTTCACCAGTCACATCTATTTTGGCCAAATAGCCTTGATTTTAACACTATATGCACTGTTTTCCGTGGCTCAATCTGGTGGTTTACTGATGAAGTTGTTTTATGGGCTAGCCGTAATTGCTGGATTTTATGCAGTTCTTGCTTCTGGTTCTAGGGGAGGGTGGATAGCGATACCGACAATATTTATCTTGTTGATGAGTTATAACGTCTGGCATATGAGCCTGCGTAAAAGAGTTGCCAGCGGTATGATTTTTGTCGCAGTTTTGTTGGCGGCCTATCAGGCTCCTGAACTTCCGGTGCAGAATCGGGTTGATGCTGCAGTGAATAATGTTGTGGCCTATTTTGAGGAGGGGCGTGTTGCTACCTCATCAGGATTTCGTTTAGAAATGTGGAAGGCAGCATGGATTATGACAGTCGAGAGTGATTTTCTGGGTGTTGGAGAGGCTGAATTTGATGACCATGTGAAACGGTTAGCCAATGAAGGTCGAGTTCATTCAGGGCTGAGTTATTTTAATGCGCCTCACAGCCAATACTTTAATGCGTTGGCAGAGCAGGGAGGGATTGGACTATTGTCGCTACTGCTTCTGATGTTTGTCCCATTGAAAACTTTTCTAAAATCGATGAGAGTCTCTTCTGAGCAGCGAGATTCAGCACTGTTGGGAGCAGTCACTGTGATCGGGTATATGGATTTTATGTTGACGGCAGAGACGCTGGATCGGCAGTTGATGGTGCTACTCTATGCTTTTGTTATGGCTGTTCTATGTGCAGTCTTCTTTCAGCAGAATCGCCCAAAGGCGCCGGCAGAGGGTGTGTAGAGGAGAGGAGTTCTCCATAGTATTGGGTCGACAGGTGTTTGAGCTGAGGGATAATGTGGTCTTCACTATCTCCAACCATCCTATCTTCTATGCAGTAAGGCTGTTCAGAAAGCAGTTGTAGTCCACTGCTGCGAATTAATGCGTTGGAGCGGATTAGATAAGGTCTGTTTTGCTTGCAGAATGAGTGGTGGATTGGGCCGTAGCTATAGTAACAACGGACCTTTCTTGCTGTGCAGAGTTCAGCTGTCTTATTTAAATAGTAGAGTTTTGACTCATTGATCATGTTTTCAGAAAGCTGGATATCGATCTGGTGGGCTTCAAGGGGAGCTCCTTGTTTAATATAGTCATACAGGTGTGGCTGTGACCGTTCATCTTCTTCGTGAGCCTTGTTCCCTTTCCAATGCTTGAAAGTCTGTTTAATTGCCGTTGCGACAATATCTCGACTGAGATAAAGATTTAAAATATGGTGTAGGTTATCGCTGAGGTCAAGAAGATCTGAGAATGATCGAATTAGGAAAACACCGGCACGGTGATCTTGGTAAAGAGGTCGGGTCAGCATATCCATGGTGTGCATCAATACAACGGTTTTTGCACCTTTCTGGATGGCTTTACGGGCCATGATGTAAGAGCCACCATAACCAAAAGCCCCCGTCAGGCTGAGGGATATTGCCTTCATGCCTAACTGTTCTCCCAGTAGTTGACTGTTGATTGCATTACCCCCAGAGCTGTCTCCGACAATTGCCAGATCAATATTGGATACCTCCTCGATCTTGGCGAGTTGATAATTTGTTAGCGTGGTATAGACAAAGCCGAGGAGATTATTCTGAATGGCGTACCAGGAAAATCCGATGCAGAGCAGTGTCAGTAGCAAAAGGGATTTGAGTAGGGTAGAAAGATATCGCTGGTGCATGGTTTAGAACTGAAAGTAGAGGAATTCAGAGGCACTACTGAGAGAGAGTATTGCGATGATTGCAGCCAGAGCAATCCAGCGTGCCTGGGCGACAGTGCTGTTCCACGGTGAAATGCGGTAGCGGTAGCGGTAGCGAACTTGTGTGTATTGTTCCAGGTTGAGTGCAGGCTGTACCCGTCCCATCCACTCTAGGGTATTGGGTAGATAGAGTGCAATCAGTAGAGTAAGAATGATTTTTGCATCGGCACTTCCTTTGCTGAAGATGCCAACCCCTCCTGTTGTAATCTCAATGTTGGGGAGTGTGGTTTGTAGTAGATCAGCTATTCCGCTCATGCTTTTGGGGAGTGCAATGCCATTGGCTCCAATCATTGCATGGTACATTGTGATGGCACCGTCCAGTGTCTCTGCACGGAATAGTACCCAGGATGCAATGATTGTAAGTAAGGTAATGGTACGAGCAACTGTGATTGTGGCGCGTGTCTGAAATCCAGAGGGTGGAGCTAGATGTTTTTTTAGCGCTAGCCAGCTATGGTTGACGATGAGTAGTAGCCCATGCAGCCCTCCCCAGAGGATAAAGCTCCATCCTGCTCCGTGCCATAATCCCCCCAGCAGCATGGTGATCATCAGGTTGGTTAGTTGTCGAGTCCCACCTTTACGGTTACCCCCCAGTGGAATATAGATGTAATCGCGCAGGAAAGTGGAGAGGGTGATGTGCCAACGTCTCCAGAAGTCGATAATATTGTGTGCTTTGTAAGGGGAGAAAAAATTGATGGGCAGTGTGATGTTAAATATCCGGGCAATGCCAATAGCCATATCTGAGTAGCCGGAGAAATCAAAATAGAGTTGTAAACTGTAGGCCAGTGCGCCACCCCATGCCTCTAGTAAGGTTAAGGTTGCTCCCTGTTCTGCCACGCTGAATGTTGGGGTAGCATAGTCTGCCATGGTGTCGGCAATCACCACCTTCTTAAATAGGCCAATGATGAAAATTGTGAGGCCAATTGAAAAGTTGTCGATACGCAACCCCATATTCTCTCGTTTCAGGAATTGGGGCAGCATCTCTTTGTGGTGAACAATAGGGCCGGCAATTAACTGTGGAAAAAAGGTGACGAATAGGCAGTAGTGAGTGAAATTGTGGTCTTTGGTAATACCGCGATAGGCATCAACTAGATAGGTGATTTGCTGGAAGGTAAAGAAGGAGATTGCCAGTGGTAGAATAATGGTTTCTAGGTGGTAGTTGTTGTTAGTAATTTGGTTAAGATTCTCAATAAAGAAATTGGCATATTTGTAGTACCCCAACAGTAGTAAGTTGAGGGTGATTCCAAAAATCAATACAGGTTTGCCTTGTCGTTGACGTAGAAAATCAGAGATTAGATAGTTAAATAAGATTGATCCTACTATCAGCAATAGATAGGCGGGATTCCACCAGCCATAGAAGAAGAGTGAAGAGAGAATTAGCCACTGGAGTACATGCTGGTGTTGGAAGTGTTTGGAAGTGAGGTGAAATCCGACCAACACTACAGGTAAGAAGGCAAAAATGAAGGTGTAGGAGTTGAACAGCATCTGTTTGAATATCTAAATTAGGTTGTAGATATTTCTGATCAGGCGGTCACTCTCTCTCAGCGCAAAGATTGAGGTAGGGCCAACGCGTGATACAAGGTCATACCCGTGCTGCTGCAGGTATTTTGTTGTCTCTGATTCAACGGCAGCATGGATGCTAGAGCAGTAATCTTCAACTGAGATTGCATGGATCTTCACGCTGTTATAGTCGATGTCTTGCAGTATCTGAAAGTCCAGCCCCTCTACATCAATATTTAGGTAATCGATTTCAGTCAGATGGTGTTGCTTAAAGAGTGTTAGTACATCAATAGCATCGACCTTTTCAGTTTTTTGAAAGTTGCGCTCTGATGCAATGTCACTATCTACAGAGGCGGTTGCGGTAATACCATGATCCCCCGTTTCACAGCTCTCTTCATCCGGTAGGTAGAGATCCACTGCTCGAGTACCGCCTGTATATTGGCTGGAGGGGATGATAGCCAGGTTGAGGTTGGTGTCATTTGGACGTGACTTGTTGAACAGGGTGATTGAGTGCCGGTTTGCGTCTACATTGATCCCTCTCCACCCTTTAAACCAGAGCCATGCAGTGTTGGAGTGGGTAAATGGGTGGTGTGCGCCGAGATCGACATAAATGCCCTGCTTCTTGCTGCGAAGGAAGAGTTTGCGGACAACAACATCTTCCGCCCATTGACCGGTATGACCTTTGAGCTGCCCTTTTAGCAGTGCAGATAGAATAGTGAAAATATTTTTCATTGTGTAGTTGGAGCGATAATTATTGGTTGAGGGTTCTATGGTAGAGGTCAATATGCTGCTGGATGGTGTTAGAGCAATCAAACTGGTTAACTTTCTGTTTGATGGATTCAATCGAGATGAAGGGATTACCAGATAGTGCCAGCTCCAATGTTTGAGCGAGACTTTCATCGCTCCTGTTCTGGAATAGTATGCCGTTGATTCGATCATCAATCAGCTCTTTATTGGCTGTTAGGTTGCTGGCAATGACCCTTTTACCGGCAGCTAACCCTTCCTTGATGACTCCGCTGGAACCTTCTCCGCTGACTGAGGGGCAGATCACCACATCACTACTTAGATAGAAATCCTCAACATCGGTTCTGGCCCCATAGAGTACTGTCTGGTTTTGGATGTTGAGCGTATGAATCAGCTGTTTCATTTCAGTAAATAGTGCACCACCTCCGACCAGGTGGAGCGTGACATCAGGATGTTGTGTATGGATTCTGGCAAAGGCCTGGATTAATACATCAATTCCCTTCTGCTCGGTGAAAGCCCCAACATAGAGGAGGTTCACCTTTCCGGGGTTGTTGAAGATGGATGGATTGGAGGGGAGGTCAAATCGGCTCAGGTCAACGCAGCTATGGATGGTGGTGGTGTGGTCAAAATGCTGCTGCATATATTGACGAATATCTTCGCTGACACAGATATGCATAGAGATATTTCGATACTTGAAATATCGTGACAGGAATTTGATTGGGTAAGAGACCCTGCGTGTATGAAACAGGGTATGGGTACGATGGAATCGACCCCCCAGTTTGACTGAATGGCTGTCGTGGCAGTGGATGATTGAGGGGGTGAACTGTTCTACCTCCTGTTTTATCTGTGCACGTGTTTCTCCAGAGAACTCTCCGTAAAAATCAAAGCTGTGGCAGGCGGGGACATTCTCTTTTTGACAAGTCTGGTAGAGCGCCCCTGCCCGGTTGCAGAGTAGCAGGCTCTCTATTCCATTCTGGATCAGCCCTCGGTGAAGCGTTAGAACCTGTCGTTGGCCGCCACGCCATACTGTCCCTGTATCAATGTGCAGAATCTTCATTTGGTTCTTTGCAGAGACCATAGCTTTGCGTACTTGAGTGTAGAGCTGAAGCCTGAGAGTAGCGCTAGAATGAACCCCTCTTTTCCATCAAGAAAACCGCTCTTCAATAGATACATCTTGATGAATTTTACCCAGCCGCTGACCAAGGCATAGAGCAGACTGGACTGTTTTCCTTGCTTATACAGCTTCTCTGCACCTAGGGAGGTGTATAGATTGATCTTGTTAATGTGGCTGGCAACAGAAGGGTAAGGGTAGTGCAGTAGTGGGGCCTCAATAGTATCAAGGTGAGTTTTATCTATGATAACGGATTCATGTACAGGGGCATCATTGAATTGCCCTTTCCGTTTATTAAATAGACGAAGTGGATAGTCATTTTGCCATCCAGAATATTTGATCTTTCGTTTTAGGTAGAAAGATTCTCTTTTGATTTGATAGCCATCGGCTTTTGGGTT
>JABIFG010000121.1 GCA_018650795.1 Fidelibacterota bacterium | reverse complement strand
TGTCACCATGAGTGGCATAAATATGCCCTTCTGCTTCTGTCGAACCTGCTGAAAATAGACCGGTACTGGAGATGGAGCCTATATTTGGGTCGCATGACCAGGTCAAAGCGTCGTCAGAAACTGGAACAGGATTGTAGTATATATCGGTTCCATTCACGAAAAACTGTAGCTGGGTTTCGATGAGGGTATAAGTTTCTTCCCAGGGTAAATTGATATATGCAAGTGGTCCGACAGGTGCTTTGGAAATAGCCATAAGAGCGTTGGCTACCGACCGTTCTCCACCAGCATCAGAAGGGCTACTAACTACTTCTCCGCGAACAACCATGGCAGTGGATCCGCCACCATCTAGGTTGACTCCCTGATAAACACCCCATTCCAGCATGTAGTCCGCTAATTCAAAAAGGCTCATGCCCACACTATAGCCGCCCTGCCGACCATCTACAGTAAAGAAGTAAACAATTGTACTATCAGCGCTGAATCCTACTGCAGTCCGAGGATGACGATCATAAGCAAAACTGGAACTTACTGATTCCGCCTCCCATTCAACGCTGCTTACTCCATTCCTGATCAGGCGTGGCGTGCCTCCAATGAGCTCTTGCAGAACTGCCTGGTTAGTCGGGTGAATCAGTAATTGGATTGCCAGAGTATCACCCACAAATATGGATTCATTAATAAAATCACGAGCCAGACCATGTCCTGAAAGGACAGCACCCATATCAGTTGGGATGATCATATCCCCAGATTCTGATCCCATCAGACTGTCCTTGGAAGTCACAATGGCATACTGAGGAGCATTGATTCCAGGAGGAGGATTGAGATATTGGATACTGATTTCTGTACCCCACTGGTTGGTTTCTGTGGAAGCTCCATAATAGTGGTTATAGATAACGAGTTGATTTTCCTGCCGAGCTTCATTGACCCCGCCAATGTCAAAAATCAAGCTATTGTCTTTGGAAACGTGGCCAGTATAATCCACGATACCAATTAAGGGTTGTTTCGAAGATGTCATGGCAAAGACAGAGCGGGGATAGGGTCGTTTCAGTAGTGTGCCTTTGATGATCTGAGCACCGATGGAGATACCACCGCTGGCATAGAAGTCACCATTGATGGCACCGACCACAGTGTGTCCCTCAGAATCCATCCGAATAGCCATTGAAGAAGTGCGTTCATAGCCAGCAATAGCATTGCCAGCTTTGACAGTTTCCAGTGTGTTCATCGTATCGCTGAGATCAATCTCAAGAATTTGAATATGCCAGGGACCGTTGGGGAGGTAGGCGTGATGATGGTTGATGCCAGGACCAACTGGTGTACTGGAAAGGGTTTGTGCCTCAATTGTGGGCAGGGATAGAGCAATTATCATCATCAATAGGCTTATTCTTCGCATGAGAAAATCTCCGTTAAAATTAAACATTCTATTAAATTCTGTCTCGGGATTTACTGAATACCTGGAGCTGATCCCACAACACCCGGGGTTTTCTGATGTACCAATAAATTGCTTTTTGCGTGTTTCTCGAGGGGAGAGATGGGTCCCTGATAAAATGATTCGACATTCCTAATTCCTACTCTGATACTGAGAATATAACCTGGTAAAATTGTGGTTATAGAGGTTTGTTAATTTTTCACACAAATTGATAATATGCAATTATTACAGATATCCCGGCTCCCAAAATCCTTATGAGTATTGAAGTTGGACTTAAATAAACATGACAAATAATATCACCAAAAGTCAATAATATTACCTATTTATGGAAAATACTTTATATGCAAATACAGTATTTGTAACTACCGATCTTCACATTATATTCGTTTCGCAATTACTGAGAAAAATGAATTATTTAAGACAAATTCTATCATGAATTTCCGTTGTGTATTATACGCAACGTTCTCATTTGTGTTCTTCTCATGATCAGATTCATTCTGATTTATTGCCATCATTCTGATGAAAATGTCATAGGCGTAAACAATAGCGGGAAAGGGTAAATGAATGGGAAAACTATTAACATCCACTGAATCCTTAGAGATGTCCCTCTCAAATGAGTTGGAGGCACAAGGAGTAAGCCGTCGGAGCTTCCTGAAGTTTTGTACTGCTATCACAGCAGCAATGGGTCTACCTGCCACCATGGTGGCCAGGGTTGCAGATGCAATTACCAGCCCGACTCGAACGCCTGTCATCTGGCTGCACTTTCAAGAGTGTACTGGCTGCACCGAATCACTCTTAAGAGCCACACATCCAACGGTTGAAGAGCTGGTCCTGGATATGATCTCTCTAGATTATTCTGAAACACTTTGTGCAGCAGCAGGTCATCAGGTTGAAAAGTCCCTGAATGATTCAGCCAAGCTGAATGAAGGCAAATATATCCTGGTTGTTGAAGGTTCAATCCCGATGAAAGAGGATGGTATTTATTGCAAGATTGCTGACAGAACTGCCCTGGACATCTTGAATGATTATGGATCAAGAGCTGCTGCCATCGTGGCAATCGGATCTTGTGCTTCCTGGGGTGGCGTTCAGTCAGCCAGTCCTAATCCAACAGGAGCCACAGGTGTTAATGAAATTATTAAGGATAAACCAGTTATTAATCTGCCTGGTTGTCCTGCAAGTCCATATAATCTTCTCTCCACAATCCTCTATTATCTCACTCTGGGCAAACTGCCCCAGTTAGATAGTAAGGGAAGACCAAAGTTTGCTTATGGTCGTCTCATCCATGAACATTGTGAAAGACGTCCCCATTTTGATGCAGGTCGTTTTGCTCTGGAATTTGGAGATGATAATCACAGGGAAGGTTATTGCTTGTATAAACTCGGTTGCAAAGGACCGGAGACATACAACAATTGTTCCTCCATCCTGTTTGGAGATGTGGGTTCAGGGGCCTGGCCGGTTGGAACGGGTCATCCCTGTTTTGGTTGCTCTGAAGAAGGTGTTGGATTTACAAAACACATTCATGAACAAGCCGATGTGTTTACTGATTCACCACCTGCTTCATACGCACAGATCTCCGGTGATAAACCTGGGGGTGTCAGTATTGCTGGAGCCGCAGTTGCTGGAGCCGTGGGTGGAGTCATCCTGGGTGCTAGCGCAGTCGCTGCCAAAAAGATGAAGTCAGAAGAAACTGCTCCGGAATCAGACGCGTAAGGAGTTTATGATGAACCTTGAACGAAGAGATTTTTTAAAGGTTCTTTCAGCTGGCGCGTTGACTGCGGGTAATGTCACAAGTGTTTTTGCCGGTATCAGAAAGACTTTGTCGGCAGATGCCGTTGGTATCCTCTATGATGGAACCATCTGCATTGGCTGCAAGGCCTGTGAGGCAGCTTGTAAGCAGTACAATGATATGTCACCTGAAAGTAGCAATATAGAAAAAGCACAGGGCGTAGATGGAATCTGGGATGCTTCCTATGATTTATCTGAAAAAACCCTGAATAAAATCAAACTATATGAACACGGGGATGCCTCAACACGTAACAGTGAAGAGAATGGCTTTGCTTTTGTAAAAAGAGCCTGTATGCATTGTGTTGATCCCGATTGTGTCTCGGCTTGTCCAGTGACAGCCCTGACCAAAAATAGTGTCACAGGAATCGTTGAATACGATAAGGACGCCTGTATCGGTTGTCGCTACTGTATGGTAGCCTGTCCATATAACGTGCCCAAATTCGAATATGCCAAGGCTGTTCCTGAAATCCAGAAATGTGAAATGTGTAACCATCGCCAGGTTGAAGGTGATATACCGGCCTGCTGTGAGTTTTGCCCCACAGGCGCTTCACTATTTGGTAAGGTGACTGATCTTCTGGAAGAAGCCAGGAAAAGAGTCAAGCTGGTTGCCGGGAGTACTTACGAATATCCCATGCGCAGTCTTGATGAAGGTGATGTGAGTCCCAAAACAGTAGCACCATACATCAATTACATCTATGGTGAAAAAGAGGGTGGTGGTACTCAATATCTCTTACTCTCTGCTATTCCTTTTACAAAACTGGGTCTGCCTGAACTTTCTGCAACATCTTCCGCTTCCAAATCAGAAGCTATTCAGCACGGCGTTTATAAAGGCATGGTCGCACCGATTGCACTCCTGGGTGGATTGCTTTATGGTGCTTATCAAACAACTAAAAATTCAGAAGGATAGGAGCTGATTATGCACGAAAAACAAGCTCTCGGTGGCAAACTGCTTACCAAGCCATTCTGGTTTTTACTTGGATTGGCCATGATTGCCGGACTACTCCTGATCAAACGGTTTCTGTTTGGAATTGGTGCTGTCACCAATCTTTCAGATGGATATCCCTGGGGTATCTGGATTGTATATGATGTTCTCATTGGAACGGCTCTTGGTTGCGGTGGATATTCCATCGCCCTATTGGTATACATCTTTAATAAAGGTGAATATCACCCACTGGTGAGAACCGCCCTTATGACCAGTGCCTTTGGTTATACTCTGGCAGGTGTGTCCATCTTTATTGATATCGGTCGTTACTGGCAGATGTATAATGTGTTTCTACCCTGGCACATTAATTTGAACTCAATCATGTTTGAAGTGGCCGCCTGTATTGGTGCCTATGTCTTCGTACTCTGGATTGAGTTTTCACCAACCTTTCTCGAGCATCGGAAATCTCTGGAAACGAAAAAGAAGCTTAATAAGATTCTCTTCGTATTCATTGCATTGGGTGTGTTACTCCCCACCATGCATCAATCCAGCCTGGGATCACTCATGATCATTGCTGGTGAAAAACTTTCACCAATCTGGCAAACTGGCTGGTTACCACTGCTTTTCTTGATGAGTGCCATTACCATGGGTTATGCCGTAGTGATTTTCGAATCACTCTTCTCAGCTGTCGCGCTGAAACGACCCCTGGATGAGACACCTATTTTAGGAAAACTGAGTGTCATGATGATTCCCTTATTGGTTCTCTTTTTAGGACTTCGCTTTGGCGATCTAATCTGGCGTGGTCAATTAGGTAATATTTTTAACGATGGTATGCTGGGCGCATTCTTCGTTGTGGAGAATATTTTATTCCTGATTCCCATCATCATGTTGGCATCAGCAAAAAATCGCACACAGCCAACCACACTGTTCTGGTCTGCTGGATCAATGATCCTGGCGGGAGCTCTCTATCGATTTGATACCTTTTTAGTGGCTTTCAATCCTGGTGCTGGATATCACTATTTTCCATCGGCATCAGAAATAATGATTACTGTAGGTATTATCTCAATTGAGATCATGGCCTATCTGATATTTGTCAAGAAGCTCCCGGTTTTACCGGCAATCAAACATTCATAAACTGAAGATATGAGGATTATATAAATGAGTAAAAGAATCGTAGTTGATCCGGTCACTCGTATAGAGGGACATCTAAGAATTGATTGTGATGTAAAGGATGGCAAGGTTGCAAAAGCCTGGTCATCAGGCCAGATGTGGCGTGGTATTGAAACCATTTTAAAAGGTCGTGATCCACGGGATGCCTGGGTCTTTACCCAGAGAATCTGTGGTGTTTGTACCACGGTTCATGCCATTGCTTCCGTACGCACAGTAGAAAATGCCCTGGAAATGGAAATTCCTGTAAATGCGCAGTATATCCGTAATATGATTATAGCTGCCCACGGTATCCACGATCATATCGTCCATTTTTATCATCTATCTGCTCTGGATTGGGTTGATATTGTTTCAGCATTGTCCGCCGATCCCAAAGCAGCATCAAAATTAGCGCAAAGTCTTTCAGATCATCCCAATAATGGCTGGCAGGAGTACAAGGCTGTCCAGGATAAGCTGAAGACGTTTGTAGGCTCAGGACAATTGGGCATTTTTGCCAATGGTTACTGGGGACATCCTGCAATGAAACTACCACCAGAGGTGAATCTTATTGCAGCTGCCCATTATCTGGAAGCTTTCGAAATCCAGAGAAAAGCCAATCAGATCACGACAATCCTGGGTTCAAAAACTCCCCATGTTCAGAATATGGCTGTGGGTGGTGTTTCTAATCCTATCAATCCAGATAGCCAGGCCGCTTTGAATATGGAACGTCTGCAGATGGTCAAGGGTCTCATGGATCAGCTGAAATCCTTTATCTACAACGCCTACATCGTGGATGTGGCTGTGGTCGCCTCCTTTTATCAGGACTGGTTGGGTTATGGCTCAGGTGTGGTGGATTACTTATCTGTACCTGATTTCCCCACCGATACAAAAGGTACCCAATTTGGAACTCCTGGTGGATACATCCCGGGCGGAGATGTGAGCAAATTGAAACCTATCACATCCTTTGGAGACAAATACTTTCGCGATGGCGTGAAGGAAAGTGTCAAGCACTCCTGGTATGAAGGTGACAGTAACCTGCATCCTTATAAAGGTGAAACGGAACCGCATTATACTGATTTTGAAGATGATGGAAAATATAGCTGGGTCAAGGCACCTACATTCCTGGGAAAACCTGCCCAGGTAGGACCGCTGGCAAACGTTCTGGCAATGTATGCTTCGGGTCATGAAACGACTCAAAAGGTTGCTGGTGTAGCTTTTGCCAAAATCAAAGCCATCACCAAATCCAAATCTGATATACCAATCAGTGTGTTGCACTCAACCCTGGGTCGTCATGCTGCCCGTGCTATCAGAACTGCTGTTCTGTTTGAGGAACTCGAGAAAAACTATAATCTTCTGATTAACAACATCGCCGGTGGCGATATGACAACCTTCAACCCACCAGTCTTTCCAAAGGGTGAGCAACAGGGTTTTGGTTTTCATGAAGCACCTCGTGGTGTTCTTTCCCATTGGATTGTCATTAAAAATGGTAAAATCGCAAATTATCAAGCCGTGGTTCCTTCCACCTGGAATGCAGCACCTCGGAATGATGATGATGCAATAGGTCCCTATGAATCTTCACTCATGGGCAATCCCATTGCAGACGAAGAAAAACCACTAGAGGTATTACGGACGATTCACTCCTTTGACCCTTGTCTGGCATGTGCTATCCACTTGCATGACAATAAACGCAAGGATATTTCGAAAGTCCATGTCCTCTAGCCCAGAGGTGGTCGTCCTCGGCCTGGGCAACATCCTCATGGAAGATGAGGGTATTGGTGTCCATGCCGCAAACCACCTCCAGGAACACTACCACTTTAAGCCAGAGATCGAGATCGTTGATGGGGGTACCAGCGGTCTCGATCTTCTGACTTTTTTTGGGCCGGAAAAATCCATTTTAATCATTGATGCTGTAAATTTCGATATGGACCCTGGCACAGTTGGTAAACTTGAGGATGATGCCATACTGGCTCAACTTGACCCCAAAATATCTCTCCATCATCTCGGTCTTTCGGATCTGATAAGTGTGGCTGAGTTGGTTGATAAAAAAGCCAGGCGGATGACTCTATTGGGAATTCAACCTGAGTCTATGGAGCATCTTGATCTGGAGATGACCGCTACTATAAAGGGCGTCTTTGATAAGGTAATTCAAAATGCACTGCAAATTCTTGGGGAGTGGGGGATTGAAAACCACAAACGCTAATCCGTTGTCTTGATCTAGCTGACAAGTACCTTGGCGTGATATTTGATCGCTTTATAACCATGAAAATCTTTAAAAATATATCACTTTTTCAGTTATTGCTGTATCTAGTAGCCTTGCATTCATTCAGTGTAGGGATTGCGCTAATCGTCCTGCCTTTTGGAGTACTCTCCTGGTTTGGATTCACTATAGATCCATATCGCTTCTTTTCAACACAGGGAGGCGTTTTCCATATTGTCATGACTGTTGCTTACTTACTGGCTGCTAGAAATCCTCTATCTGAAAAGAATCTGATTATTTTCATTATCCTGGCAAAATGGATCGCCTTCTTTTTCCTGGGATTTTATTTCCTTTTTTCAGAGATGGTTCCTGTGGTCGCAATTTCTGCTGTCAGCGATGGCTTGATGGGATTGTTGGTTATGCTGTTTTTCCTCGAATTGTACACAGAGGAGACGCGGGGTGACTGATAAAACCCTGCCTAGAATAGTCGTTACAGGGGCTTCAGGATTTATCGGTAGAAATTTTGTAGAAACTTACAAAAATGATTTTGAGATCTTTGCTATTGCCCGGCGTAGCCAGCAAGAAGTTGGCCTTCAGAGACATAAAAACATCACCTGGTTTCTTGCAGATGTGGCAGAACGTGAAAGCATTCATGAAGTCATGGATGAAATTATAGCCGGCGGTGGTGCTGATTATTTCATCCATCTCGCTGCCTTTTTTGACTTCTCGAATGAACCCAATGAAGAATATGAACGCACCAACGTTCGAGGATCAAAAATAATTTTCGAAGCCGCCTCAGGTCTTGGGCTTAAAAGATTTATTTTTGCCAGCTCTCTTGTTGTTTCAGAATTTCCCGAACATGGTGATAGGCTCACCGAACAGAGTTCACTTGATGCTGATTTCCCTTATGCGGTGACCAAAATCGCTGGTGAAGCCATGGCCAAAGAATGGTCTGAAACTTATCCTTGCACGGTGGTTCGGTTTGCAGCTGTGTTTAGTGATTGGTGTGAGTATGGCCCCCTCTATAAATTTTTGGACACCTGGTCATCCGGCTCCTGGAAGTCAAATGTCCTGGGAGGTAATGGTAATTCGGCGGTTCCTTATATCCATATTAAATGTCTGGGACGGCTGTTGCGTACCATCCTGGATCAGACTGATCGCTTGAAACCATTTGACGTATTTGTTGCCAGTCCCGATGCCAGCAGCAGTCATCAGGAACTGTATGATTTAAGCACCCGATTTGTCTTTGGAGAAACCAGAAAAGCAATCCACATGCCGGTCGCTTTAGCCCGTCTGGGTGTCATAATGTTGGACCTTTTAGGTCGGATGGTGGGTCATCGGCCTTTTGAACGCCCCTGGATGATGAAATATATTGATCAACGCATGGAAGTTGATGCAGCCTACACCAGGAAGGCACTGAACTGGAACCTCTATCCACGCCACACCCTGGAGCGCCGCATTCTGCATGTCATCGAACATATGAAGACATTCCCCATTGAGTGGCATCATAAGAATAGTCTGGCATTATATAAATCTCCTGACCGACCCAATCTTAAGATCGCAGAAACCCTGGCACACCAGGAATCATCCATCCTGACCGATCTTCAAACGCTGATCTCAGATCCTGAGAACCGCTCCCGTTTCCTCTCTTATCAAAAAATGGAACCAGAAAAATTGGCCTGGTACCTCGGTATCCTATACAACCTGTTGAAAGTATCAGTTCGTACTGGTGATCGTTTATCCATGGCAAACTATGGTCGATTCATTGCTAGCATTCGTATCCATGAAGGTTTTAAATTGGAGGAGGTGGTCGATGTGTACCAGAGCCTCTCAAATATTGTGATCCAAACTCTTCTCGAACAGTCTTCTGTTCGGGATCTTGAACAACGCATCCGTGATGATATTGATCTTACTATCCAGATGGCAATCGATGAGATCGAAGATGCCTATGACATTGCGCTAGCTCCAGCTTCTTATACTCGATTTCAGAACCGCTGATCATTTATTGTACAATTGACCTATAAGGTCAATTGTAGACAGAAAATAATGAACGAAAATAAAACGATACCAACCGTTTTAATCACAGGTGCCTCAGGATTTATTGGGAGCCACCTAGTAAGGTTTTTGAGCCCGAATCACAGGGTTATTGCTTTTGCGCGTCGGACCCAAAAGGAAGTTGGGTTGGAAGCCCATCCAAATATTCATTGGATCCTAGTTGATATTACAGATGAACAGAAATTTGAAACAGCATTCAATAAAGCAAACGATGAGACGAATATTGATTTCATCTTTCATTTGGCTGCCTATTACGATTTCGGAGATCAAGTTCCATCAGAGATCTATGAAAAG
Organism: Fidelibacterota bacterium; assembly: GCA_018650795.1. Classification (GTDB taxonomy): domain Bacteria; phylum Fidelibacterota; class UBA8477; order UBA8477; family JABMPR01; genus JABMPR01. The sequence goes on along the minus strand of JABIFG010000121.1, from coordinate 21,203 downwards.
ACCAATGTGCAATCAACTCGCCAATTGCTGGAGTTGGCCAGGTCAGCCAGGATCAAACGCTTTATTTTCACCAGCTCTCTGGTGGCTAGCAATTTCCCGGAACCAGGCGACCTGGTATATGAAGAAAGCGATTTGGATGCCACTTTCCCCTATGCCCTTACCAAACAATCTGGAGAAATACTGGTCCGCGAAGCATCAGAGCACTTTCCTTGCACTGTGATCAGGCTAGCGGCTGTTTTTGGTGATTGGTGCGAATATGAACCACTGTACCATTTCTTAAAAGTCTGGCTCTCTGATCGCTGGGATTCTCGAATCCTGCCGGGAAAAGGGAATATGGCCATCCCGTATATCCAGGTTTGTTGTGTCGTGAATCTATTCACAAAGGTGTTGGAGAAATCAGACGAACTGGGGGCTTTTAATCTTTATCTGGCAAGTTCAGATAAACCCTTCTCACTCCTGGAGCTATTTACACTATCAACCCGTCATTTTTATGGTCATGCGAAGACTCCGATCTTCATCCCATCTTATATTGCACGATTTGGTGTTTTGATGCGGGATATTTGGGGCCGGCTGATTGGTAAAAGACCCTTCGAAAGAATGTGGATGCTGGACTACATCGACAAACAATTTCCAACCGACTGCTCCTATACTCGCAATCAACTGGATTGGAGCCCAACAAAACGTCATCAATTATCACGACGTCTCTTGTTCCTCATTGAAAATCTAAAGAGCCGGCCTGACGAATGGCATACCCGGAATATCAACCGCTTAAAGCGTTTTGAGCGCTCCCGTCCGGCATTGGCATTGGCTGAGGAGATGGCTCGGATGCATGAGGAAATGAGTCAAGAGATCTTCTCTGAGATCACCAAACCGGAAAATAGCAAGCGATACACCTATTATCAGAATATGGACCCAGCTGACCTCAGGTGGTATATCGATGTGGTATACAATAATCTACTTTCTTCAGTTCGGCATGGTGATCGTTCCATCATGGTCACATTCGCCCAGGACTTGTCTCTCCGAAGGATTCAGGAACACTGTACGCTCAAGGAACTTTGTGATGCACTGTCAGTGACCAGGGATATTATCATGCGGGGACTTTACGATAATCCAAATCTGCAGTCAATGAAGTTGCTCGTTCACGACTACATAACCCTGGCCATCCAACTGGCCATGGACGAGATCAAGGATGTATATGAGAACGTCCCCCGCTAGAAGAAAATTTACATTTTGAGTAATCGCAGTTCAGAACGACACTGTTTACAAAACAAATCTGATTTTTGATCGATCTCTTCAACATAGGTAGAGGAAACCATAATACAGCTTGGTTGTAAGCAATGTACCAACCCAAATGCATGCCCCAACTCATGGAGAATCGATTTCAATAGGCGCTCAAAAAATACTTTGGGATCATCCACCATACCATAACGGGAGCTCTCCAGCCGATGTCCTGAAATCAGAGCTGCTGAACCTCCTAGATAAGCTTGCCCAAAAATATATTTAAGCACGGGTATAAATAAATCCAGATCAGTCACACCTACTATTTTATCCTCGCCATGGGCCAACGGAACCAACTCTTTGATGATTTCATTGGCATTGTACTGTGACCGTACCGGGTCAAAGAAGGGTGTCAAATCGATGTGAACTTGGATTAAACGGGTCTCCATTTGAATCCGAGAGCTGATAAGCGGGAGCAATTTCTCAAGTATATCCACTTGAGTGAACTGCAATGGAATTATCCTGATCAAGGACATATAAACAGGTGGGCTCTAGTTGGCTTTCTCGATTTTGTATTTTTTTATTTTACTGTACAGGGTAACGCGATCAACTCCGAGAGCTTGTGCTGAACGTGAAATATTCCAATCGTATTTTTCCAGGATAATTTCTATATGATGATGCTCCATCTCCTGGATAGATTCCCAAGTGGGTTTGGAGAGAACCCTGTCAAAAGGTAGGTCTTTCAGACGGACACTGTCACCAGTACCAATTACAATGGCTCGTTCGATGAGATTTTCCAACTCCCGAACATTTCCGGGGAAAGGGTAATTCTCTAACGCGTTCATTGCGCGTTTACCGATATACTTTGTCGCTCTATTCATTTGCTCAGCATACAGCTTTACAAAATGTAAGGCCAAAAGTTTAATGTCCTCAACCCGCTCACGTAAGGGTGGAATATCGATGGTGAAAACATTTAAGCGATAATAGAGGTCTTCCCTGAACTCACCGGCATCGACCATGGACTTGAGGTTACGATTTGTCGCACAGATCACTCGAAAATCAGATTTAAGCTCACGATTTCCCCCGACCCTGGTGAAATGCTTGGTTTCCAATACACGTAGTAATTCGATTTGCATTTTCATGGAGATAGTGGATATTTCATCCAGAAACAGAGTGGCGCCATCTGCCATCTCGAATTTGCCCTTTCGAGCATACTGTGCTCCGGTGAAGGCCCCCCGTTCATGTCCAAACAGTTCACTTTCCATCAAATTCTCAGCAATAGCACCGCAATGCACAATAACCATAGGAAAGAAACGCCTGGTTGAGTTCATATGAATGGCTTTGGCGAACAACTCCTTGCCGGTGCCGCTATCACCGGTAATAATGACTGTAGAATCGGTTTCTGCCACCACCCGAACTTGCTCCAGTACCTGTAGAATACCCTCACTCTTTCCAATAATATCTTCAACATTGGCTAAACTCTTGATCCGTTCCTGCAGAGATAGATTCTCATTGCTCAGCTGAATATTCTTGCTGGCATTTCTAATTATATGCGTCACAGCATCAGGATCAAATGGTTTGCACACATAGTCATAAGCCCCGTCTTTCAAGGCCTGAACAGCTGAGTCAACTGAAGCAAAAGCGGTCATGATGATCACAATAGTATCTTCATTGATAGACTTGATCCGGCGGTTTAATTCCAGACCATCCATGCCGGGTAGTTTGATATCGACCAGGATAATATGGAAGTTAAAGGCCTCAATCTTTTTTAGCGCTACCTTGGCATCTTCCGCTGTATCTACGGAATAACCATCCTCAATAAACCAGTTTGAGAGTGAATCTCTTACTGAAAGCTCATCGTCAACGATCAATATGGAAAGATTCTTACTCATCAGTTATACTCCCGTCTGCTAGTTCAAATGTGAATTTAATACTGGTACCCTTACCTGGGGCAGATTCGATCGAAACTTTGGCATTGTGTTGTTCCAGAATACCGTAGGTAACTGCCAGCCCCAGCCCAATCCCTGACATTTCCTTCTTCCGCGAAAAAAATGGTTCAAAAATATGCTCGATATCCTCAGCTGGAATACCGATACCATTATCCAGGATCTCGATGACAATGTGAGTCATGTCTGGATTATAACTCCGGTATGTGACCAGGTTATCACCAATACCATCGACTGCCTCCAGAGCATTGGTCAACACTGCCAGGCAAGCCTGAATGATTTGATTCCCATTCGCTTGGATCTGATCGCGAGAGGCTGAGAAATCTGATACCAGGCGAACATCCGATATTTGAAAGCTATGCTGGATGAGTTGTGCAGTCTCCTGCAACACCTCGTTCAGGTGCACCAGATCAAATTTGGGACTGCGATCTCTGGAGAAATTAAGTAATCCTTTTACGATGTTTCCACAACGGGTGGTTTCAGATTGGATCATATCCAGATGTTTCAGGATAGAAGTCTTCTTTTCATCAGTTAGGGCAGGACCCTGCAGGATTCGAGACACTAACTTGGCATAGGTCAGTACACCAGCCAGAGGGTTGTTGATCTCATGAGCTACCGATGAGGAAAGACGCCCCAGGGAGGCTAGACGTTCGATCTGAAAGATCTCATTTTGACTTCTGGCAATATCCTCTGATTTGACTCGCACTTTATTTTCCAACTCATTGGACCATTGACGGAGTTCCTGGTTGCTCTGATTGATTGACTCAAGCATGGTATTTAAAGCTAATCCGACCTGATGGATATCAACCAGATCATTGGACTTCAAATTCACCCGGACTGACATATTTCCGTTTGATACAGCTCGGCTGGTATCCACAATTCGTTTAAGGGGCAGGTTGATTCGGCGCTGGACAAAGAAAAGCAGGGTGCCCATGATCAGTACCAGGAACAAGATCACCAGGCTGAAATATTCGTAAAGAATCCGATTTAGAGCATGATCCATTTCCGCCAGGGGTAATTCGATCTCGGTGACACCCAGGATCTCACCTTGATCCTGGTTCTGATGGCACCCCGAAGAACGACAGTCAGGTGTTGAAATGATAGGGGCATGGATGATCATGCAGCGATTACCATCATTTTCAATACTGTGAACGCAAGTTGAATGAATTTTCCTGAATAGGGAGTCACTCGAATGATGGATATTTAAAAATGGGATTTTCGAGGTGTCTTTGTGGCAGGCATTCTTATCTCCAAGAGTATAATGACTTACTTCACCCTTGTTATTGTAGATGCGGATCGCACTGACACCCGGGACTTCCTTAACTTTACGTATGGCAGTTGTTAGCTCAGCATGATCTTCAGAAAACATGCTACTGCGAATGTTCTGATTGATCAGGCCGGCCATACGTTTACCACAACGGGTAGTAACATCTTCAAGATAATTATTTGACATTGAAAAAATAAGCCAGGCCAAGAATGCAAAGAGTATAACAGACATGAAAAGTAATAGGAAAACCAAATGACCATAGAGTGAGCGAGTTAGGAAGAAATTCCGCCAGGAACGGGGTCCGTATTGCTTCAGTGAAACCTGATCAAGCCTTGAGTTCATGTTACGCTCCCAAGCTACTATACTTTATTTAGTAAATAGTAGCGAAAGTGAATAATGCAGAATGCATGCCAATTAACAAATGAAGGCGTGATTGTTGCTGATTGTCTGTAGGTATTTTGAAAAGTCGTTTTTGCTAAGTTGAGATATCAGGGGTGGCGAAAAATTCTCTGATTGCTCTGGTGTTTGGATGAGTTTATGAAATTTGTGGCAATCCTCCTTAGCTTGAGCAAAATATTGATCTCGACTAAGACTATCAGAAGTAAGTGGCTCGTCCTCTTCTAGCTCCATGATCCATAGTTCATTCTCCGCAGCAAGATAGAGGTGGGTATCCTCGATCTCCCCGGTCTGAAAAATTGGATTGATCTCGATGATCTTTCCCGGTATAGGCGTTCTGAGATAAATTATGCCCCCCTCCAACAACAGCCAGCTAAAACACTGATCTTTAATCAAAATGCTCCTGTTCTTGGGTGTGATCACTTTTTGAACTGAGGAAAAAAGCTGCCAGAGGAACGAATCGATACCTAGACGAATTCGGCCTGCAGCAATTCGTCTGTACCAGAAGTGACCTTTCAGATATTGAAGACCAGGTTGAAACTGGATAACCGAATTATCAGGATAGCGCAAACTCAATTTGGCTGAGGCCGATTGGGGACAATGGGTCCGATAACCTCTGATCATTTCCTTATGAAAATCGCAAAGGTCACAGTTTTTTTTGAGTGGACAAAGCTGGTATTCAACCGCACCAGCTTCCATCCAAATGCACTTTTGTGAGTCCATGTCAATCCTTTTAGTTCGACACATTACTAATTCTAAATGGGTGCCGTCCAGCTCAAACATTCATAAGGAGTAGACCGGCACCCAGGGTGATGCTGTTTAGCTTTTTACAGCATCAAGAAATTCGCTCTGGAATTCTTCCCAAACCTCCGGAGCTAAGGATTCCAGGACTTGATCAGCGATCTCACCACCCTCCTGGAGTAGAATGGGTTGGGCCGTTAAGTCATATTTACGCTCAGCGAAAGCCAGAACATCTCGCAAGCGAGCCTGCTCATTTTGAATCCATTGTTGAGCCTTTTCACCAAGAATGAGCATGGTCTTCTCCACGTCCCAACGCATGGGTTCCATATCAAACAACCAGTTCTCGGTAAAGTCGTTGTTGGTGCGTTTGCTGAATCTTTTCAAGGCACTTTGGTTAGTGGCTTTTAAAGTCCCACTCACCGGTGAATAGATCTTCAGGCTTTTTCCTTCTCCCATCAGCGTAGCTAGATGGTCACCTCTTTTAACAAGCTCCCCGCTTTGTTTTATGAGGCTAATGGATACCGAACCCGTAAGGGCTGCTAAAAAATCATCCACACCAACTTGAACCTGCCCGGCTGATCGTAGATACGCCCAGGTATGGGTCTTATCAAAGAAGACACCCTTTGGTAAACGGACTTTTGACAATGAGAATAAGGGACCTTCCACTTCTCTCAGATATTTGTAAAAGGGAATAAACACGAAGAAGAAGCTGATTATGAGTAAGTATTCAATGCCTTTGGTGGCAAACATGTTAGTGTAAGTAAAGCTTTCCATGATCCAAATTACCTTTCATTTGGGGTGGTTATTGTCATTGATTCCATGGTTCTTAAGACTGGCATACGGTGGATAACCCACCTGTAGATCCAGACCTGAACAAAAAGGATGGAGATGGTCACCACAAATTCCATCCAGGTGGGGATATAGCGGGGAATCTCCTCCCAGCGGTAAGCGATGACTGATATGTTCATGCGATTGAGGATAATGCCGATCATTGTCATAAGGGAAGCCACTTTGATTATTAGCGGTGTTCCAATACGCACTCCATATACAAAGAGCAACATGGGTATCAGAACAAATCCAATCAGTTCCACCAGATACCAGGCACCCATTGGTGACATTAGATAAACCAGTGTATGATTATGTACCATATCGATGACCTTAAGGAAGAAATAGGCGAACATGGACAGTGCACAGACCCTGGAAAGACCACGGATCATGATGTCATGACGTTTATCACTGTGTTCATCCATCTGGTAGGAAAATACGCGTTGCAAAATACTGCCCTGGAAGATCACCACACTTAGGCCGGCAAATATGCTGGAAATAAAAAACAAGGTTGGGATAAATTCTGAATACCAAAGGGGATGGATCTTGCCCTTGGCCATGAGAAATAAAGCACCTAGACCTGATTGGTGCAGCGTTGAGAGCGTGATCCCGAAAACAACTGCACCGATGGTAAGCCGTTTCAAGTTCCGACGAGCCCGCTCAGAACCCAGCCACTCAGCCACAGCCGGGGAGAACTCGATCATTTGGGCAACGATATATAACATGAAGTGCCAGGCTACCAGAAACAGGATACTGCTGGTGCCAAATGAGTTCCCGATAATTGGATTGATAATATTCCAGGGTTTGCCCAGATCTAGAACCAAAGCAAAAGCATAAAATGTATATGCCAGAAAACCATTGAGAACCGTTACCCGGACCAGGGGCTTATATTTTTCCTGACCCAGGATATATACCATAAAGGTTAAAACGTAAGCACCACCGGCGAAGGCGACACCAGTCACAACGTTAAATCCTTTCCACAGCCCCCAGGGTACACTTTGAGTAACATTGGAAACGGCTGACAAGCCGTAGACAAACCGGATCACGATCAGTACAGCAGCCAGCAGCACCATGGGAACCGAGATCATATTAAAAATGGTCCAAATACTACCGCGTGGTTTTAGTTCGGACTTAATAAATTTCCAAAAATTCTTAGTTGGTGTATACTCATCTTGAAGGATGCGTTCACTCATGATCGGCTCCTTTCTCATCATCGCTGCGAGTGGCTTCTCTTAGACCCATAAGTAGAGCTGGCCAGAGGATGAAGACGGAGGGTACGCTGTATAGAAAACCTTTAGTCAATTCAGGATAGGGTTTGGTTTCAAGATCAGTCTTAAAACCTAACTCTTCAAAGGGAACGGGTGAAAGATTGAGCCAGGATGTTCCACCAGCCTCGTGCTCACCATAGATATGATCTACATAGGTTCCTGGATTTTCAATGATCCTTTTACGAGCCTCTCTTATGAGGTCGCCACGTTTGCCAAAGGTAAGGGCACCACCAGGACAGTTTTCAACACAGGCAGGCTGCTCACCTTCCTTGAGCCTCTCAAAGCACATCTGGCATTTACCGATCTTGGGATTGTTACTGTCGTATTCGAATTTTGGGATATCAAAGGGACAGGAGATCATACAGTAGCGGCAACCCATACACTTCCCCTCTTCCCAGGTTACCGGACCGGATTCCTGCTTTTTCATGGCTTCGGTTAAACAGGCCGAAGCACAGGCCGGTTGAGCGCAATGCATACACTGTTGTTTCGTATAAACTTCTCCAACAGAAGTTTCAACTGCATTGATTACGGTAAATCGATCTGGTGTTAGTTCGCGTTTAATCGAACTATCTGGATAGTCATCGTCTCCTGGAGTTGGTAGACCATTTGCCTCAGCGCAGGCATATTCGCATTCCCCACATCCCTCACAAAGAGTGATGTCATGCAGGATAGCGTAAAATTCTTCAGATTCAGGTTCAGGTTTAGACTTACCAAGGGCTGAGACACCTGTTAGACCAGCTCCGGCAACTCCCAAGGTTTTAAGAAATTCTCGACGATCGATTGACATACTAGTATTATCCTCTCTCTGACAATATTTTTAGATCATTTCAACAAATTTGATGATCAGGAATTAGGTGTTAGTTCAGCGTTAGCCTGATTAAGAATCAGTTTCTGGAAAGATCCCCAAAGACCTTTTCCGGCAAACGCCAGGGCACATTCAGCAATGTCACCACCATCTTGGAGTAATACCAATCCGTTTTCAGCATCTGACGGAGCAAAGGAATGAGCAAAGAAATCACGGATTCGGGAAACCTCCGTTTTAAGCCAGGCGCTAGTACGTTGACCAAGATAGAGACGTTGGGTTTCAGTTTCCCAATTACAAGGTTCCAGTTCTACCAACCAGCCATATGAATATGGATCGCGGTGAAGCATTCTCATGTTTTGCAGAGCTTCGGAGTTGATACCCTTGATCTTGCCAGAAACCGGGGCATAGATCACAAGTTGCTTCTCTTTGTGCATAATGCTAAACAGAGGATCACCTTGTTTTACATCAGTTCCTGGCTCAGGAACCTTAACATCTGATAGAACGCCAGTGAGGCCCTGGATAAAGGCATCGACACCAATCTTAGCCATTCCATTGGTTTGAAGGTGTGCCCAGCTGTGAGTGGGACTGAAATAGATACCGGCCGGAATGGCCAGGTTTTCCATTTTGAATTGATAGGCTGGATTTTTTACAATGGGTGAATGACTTATGGCCCGATAGCGCCGCATACCCTGAATCCAGGTAACAGTGACGGCGATGGCAACAAATAAGATGACTACTAATACGACCATGATGAATCTCCTTTTTTGGTTCACCTATTCTATTTCAAGAGCAGTGCCAAGCTGATTCTCGACATCTAACTAGCTTATAATCAAGTAGATGCATCTGGGGCATAGTTTTGGTGTTAAAAACTAGAAGTGTTGAATGATTCAACGCTTATTTAAAATTTGTGCCTCAGGCCAATGTTATAGCCGTTTACCGGCCTGTTGATAAAATCAACACATGTAGAATAACTCAACACCACCCCCAAACGAGTATTTACGTAAACTATATAGCTGATAATACGATACTTACGGTCAATAAATCCGTCGCGATCTGTTCAGAGTGGGTGTTGGGATGAATATCCCCTGGAAGCCAACTTTAGATGAATGTTGAATTAATCAACGAATTGGTAAAAGATTTCTGAAATATTTATTCAGGGGTTTCACGAGCCTCAGAATGATGCTTCTAGCGCTGTTAAAACAACCACTTGTGCGGAATAGAAATTTCTCAGAGATATGTTGAACTACTCAACATATCTCTGGTTTCGTTCACAAGAAGCGTATCTGGTTCAAGAAAAATATTAAGTGTGGCATTCTAGTTGCCTTAGCAATAGCTGATATTTGACAAATATATGAGTTTGGGAGGTAGGCATGGTAACAAGACTATTTTCAAACTTGTTGCAATGATAGAAAATTTTGCTCAGGGACTCAAATCTTGGTTTAAAAAAAAGAAACTGGAATTGTATATAGATTATTAATGGAGGGTTTATGGTATCACAAAAATTAGTGAATCTAGTGTTGGGAACTTTACTGTTGTTTGGATTTTCCTTTGCCTATGAAGATCACGCCGAATACATCGAGGACATACTGGAAAGCGGTCAAGAGGTTACAGAAACCTGCCTCACTTGTCATGAGGATGCAGCTATCGAAGTGATGCAGACAATTCATTGGACCTGGAAAGCTGGTGCCACAGTTGTTCCTGGTCACAAGGGGAAGCATGCCATAGGGAAACTCAATGCATTCAATAATTACTGTGTGGCAGTTGAATCCAATTGGTCAAGGTGTACGAGCTGTCATGTTGGCTATGGTTGGAAGGATGATAAATTTGATTTTCAAAATGAGGAAAATGTCGATTGCCTGGTCTGTCATGATCAAACAGGAACCTATAAAAAGAGTCCTGCAGGTGCCGGTTTGCCTGCCGATGGCGTTGACCTTACAGCAGTAGCCCAAAGTGTGGGACCTTCATCAACTCAAACCTGTGGTAGCTGCCACTTTTATGGAGGGGGCGGTGAGAATGTGAAACATGGTGATCTTGATCAGGGTCTGGTCGATGCAGATGAATCATACGATGTTCATATGGGCAATGCTATGAGTTGTACTGACTGCCATACCACTGATGAACACAATATTAGTGGTAAATCATTGGCCATTCTCACAGGTGAAGATAATAGAGTACGCTGTACCGACTGCCATGATGAGGATTTGCACAGCTCAAAGGTACTGAACAGGCATGCCGAGAAAATTGCTTGCCAGACTTGCCATATACCAGTGTTTGCTAAAGGTCAGCCAACAAAGATGTACTGGGATTGGTCAACAGCAGGTAAAGACAGCACGGGTGAAAAAGATAAATACGGTCTGGATACATATCTGAAGAAAAAAGGCAGTTTTGGCTGGGAAAATAATGTAGTGCCCGAATACCATTGGTATAATGGGTATACCGGTCGATATCTAAAAGGAGATAAGCTTAACCCCGATGAAGTTGTGTCCCTTAATAACCCTTTGGGAAACAGGGAAGACGAAGATGCAAAATTGTATCCCTTCAAGATCATGCGTGGAAAACAGATTTATGATGCAAAAAACAATTATTTAATTGTGCCTCAACTATGGAAAGGATACTGGGAGCATTTTGATTGGAATAAAGCAGCGCAGGCTGGCATGAAAGCAGCAAATCTTAAGTATAGTGGAGAATATGGATTTGTTGAAACAGAAATGTACTGGGGCCTGGACCATATGGTATCCCCGGCTGAGGATGCTTTGAAATGCAGGGCTTGTCATCGAGATCAGGAAAATCGAATTGACTGGGAAGCACTCGGGTATCCCGGTGATCAGATTATAAAAAAATATCGAAAATAAGGCACCCCGTTTAAAGTTAAAATCCAGGCGTTGATTCAAAGCAGCGCCTGGATTTTTTGTTCCCAGGCAGAAAACCTGTTTGACCGGAGAATACCTGATCGGGAACTGCTCCTAACCTTGCAAGGTCATTATACTTGCTCACTATGAGTACGAAATCCTTCGCAAGGCACGCTGCGAATATTAGATTGTCAGTCATAACACTTACTAGGAGAGCCAATCGTGCGACAGTTGATCATCATTCTCGTCACAGCCACAATATTATTGGGCTGGGGGAAAACCGGCCACCGAGTTATCGGTAAAATTGCTGAAGAAAATTTAACACCAGAAGCCCAGGCGAAAATTACAGAACTATTCGGCCATTCTGACCTTGCCCGAATTGGCAATTGGGCAGATGAAATCAAGTCTGACCCCAAGTGGGATCACTCTCATGACTGGCATTATTGTACCATTATTGAGGGACAAGATTACGCAGGACCAGAAACCGGGGGCAGGGCTGTCCAGAAAGTCACTGAATTTTCTAACTTGCTTCGGAAGGGGACCCTCGGGGAAAAAGACCAGAAAGACGTTCTCCGATTTATTGTCCATATTGTCGGCGATTTACATCAACCCTTGCATGTTGGTAATGGGACTGATAGAGGGGGGAACGATGTTAAGGTCACCTGGTTTCGTGAAGAGACCAACCTGCATCGGGTTTGGGATTCACAGATGGTCGATCATATGCAATATAGCTATACCGAATTTGCCCAACAGATTCAACTCGGTATGTCGGATGAAGATAAAGCTGCCCTTTTGGATCCCACCCTCCTCAGCTTTGTTAATGCTTCCCGTGCAACACATCCTCAGGTATATGACATCGATGATGGAAAGCTATCCTGGCCTTACATATATAAGAATAGGGAACTGATGGAGGATCGGCTGCTCAATGGTGGATTTCATCTCGCGGCCATTCTGAACGATATATATAAATAAAATGATAAATCTACGCAGTACCATCCGCGTACTGATTTCCACCTGTATTGCGTGTGGGTCAGTTTGCGGAGCATCACCCAACTCATCAGATCTAGATCAAAAATTCAAGCTTGTCCTGGAGGGCAAAGCGGAACAGGACTTCACTGTAGGTCTTGCATTGGGTGCAGGTGCTGCCAAGGGTTTTGCACATGTAGGTGTCTTAGACGCCCTCGAGAAGGCTGGTATCAGGATAGATATGATCGCTGGTAGCAGTATGGGAGCTATCATCGGTGGTGGGTATGCCGCTGGCCTTAGTGTTGACTCTCTATCAAATGTAGCCTTGAAATCAGACTGGTTTGATGTATTGAATTTACTGGATCCAGTCTTTCCCACACGTGGTTTCATCGATGGTCAGAAAATTCACGCATTCCTGGATGAATTATATGGTCATAAAAATATCGAAGATCTGGCTATTCCATTTTCAGCCACCACAGTGGACATTCTCCAGGGAGACCTGTTTGTACTCAATAAGGGGAATCTGGCTACCGCAGCCCGCGCTAGCTCATCCATTCCCATCATTTTCAACCCACTTGCCTATGATGATATGGTGCTTGTGGATGGTGGCATGATTGATCCTGTACCCATCGATGTAGTCCGATCCATGGGAGCAGATTATATCATTGCTGTAAATGTCCTGGCCTTTCCTGAAGGCAAGACAGAGAAACAGGCATTTAAATACATGAATGCCGATCAATTGAAGAATAGCCGATCGACCTGGCGAATTCCAAAAGCAAATGAAGCCTGGTATACAGCTGGAAAACCCAATATGGCTGAAATAGCCCATGAAACAGTTATTCTCTCTATGGCGCTTATTGCTGCCAATCAAGTTGAACTGGCACAACCCGATATGATTATCAATGTCAGTACCGGTTTGGCAGCCTGGAATTTTCTGGAAGCTGAGATTGCGATCCAGAAAGGCTACAACGAAACCATGTTGAAAATAGAGTGGGCTAAACAAAATCATTAAAACTCTAGCCAGCAGGAAATTTATTCACAACATTTATTCAGGTTTTAGTTGACTCAGTCACTGGTCTGTTGAAATTAAATCCATGCGCAAGACTCCCTTCTTCAAACTCTCGATGAGGGCATTAATCATCATACTCGTTCTAGGTATGATGTGGTCATGTAGTTTTTTTGGTGATCGGAAAAAGGGTCAATACATCCCCATAGAATTTGATCTCCAGCAAGAAATTGGACCCTTTGAGGGTCTCGGTGCTAACGTTCCCCTAAGCTTTTATAGTCGCAGGATGAAAGTGCTTCAAACCTTCAATGAATTAGGTATTAAGTATATACGCGTCAAACGTGAAGCTGAAAATTGGGATGATATCCTGGCTCTGCGGGCTTCAACTTCCCGCTTGGGGATAAAATGGATTTACAGCCTCGATGCCATCCCCGTTGAATTTCTGGATGATTATGGAAAACTGACTGATGTTACAGGCTTCGCAGGCTGGTGGGCCGAAGAAGTAGACGAGTTACTCTACCAGGATGTTCCGGCTGATTATATTGAATTATTAGATGGACCAGATGTTCTCAGGGGCGATTCATTAGCACTCTCTTCAGACTTGTACAATGAATTAATCCACGCTACACGCACTGAACTTGATCTCCGGGATTTTCAAAATGTTGCTATCGTCGGACCAGGGTTATCATCCACGAATATTGACAATGATCTGGAAACCTGGTACATGGATCTTGATCAGGCAAGCTTTGATATGCTACCCTTCTGGTCTGTTCAAATCTGGGAAGACAGGCATACAAGTGGACAGGTCGGTGTCGCCCTGGAGGACTTGTTTGATTACCTCGAAGAAATCGAATCGAGTAAACCACTGCTGGTGACTGCTTTTGCTACTTCAGAAACAAAATTTAATGAAATTCAATATCCAGATCCCAACAAGTATGACATATTGGGTAATTTGAATACGTTCGAAACCTATTATTACAGCGCGACCTTTACTCTACCTTATGCTTTACGGGTGTATTCTAATACGCTGGATCTTTTAAAGCATAAACAAGTCGTGCCGTTTCTGTATCAGCTTTATGATGCTCCCGCCGATGTAAAGTATAAAAAGCGATCCTGGGGTCTTCTGGACCTGAATGGTGGTGAGAAACCGGTTTTTTCAGTATTGTCCCATCTCATGAAAAGAGTTCCCAAACGTTCCACTATTATCTCAACCCTGCAACCGACGCAAGATGGACTGAACGCCCTGTCCTTCAAGAATCAAGATGAAGTACTTGTCACTGTTTTAAATGAAGGTCTGGAGTCTAAATCAATCCAGGTGAGTCTCAGAGGTGCAGATCGCAAATTGGAGATTAAAAGTGCAGCACTGCACTTTTCTCTAGGCATATTTCCTCCCGATCAGGGTAAACAAGATATTGTGGAAACTGAAGAGCTTGAATTGAAATTACGCTCCGACGATGCCAACGATAGCTACGTGTTTACGCTGATGCTCAAACCTCAGTCCATTTTTGTGGGTGAATTTCAGTACAAATAATTTCCTGCTTCAGTCATACCGGCTGATTTTTCATTTTCATCAATTAAAAGTATCTTGAATAAATTCCTCATGTTTGTCTAGATTGATCGAGATATGGATACGCTGAACGCCAGGAAGATTTTCAAATTTTGGTTACCGCTGGCAGGGACCTGGCTGATGATGTCCCTTGAGGGACCCTTTATTGCTGCAATTATTGCCCGGCTTGTAGACCCAAAGTTCAATCTGGCGGCCTATGGCGTGGCTTTTTCCTTTGCCCTGATTGTGGAAGCGCCGGTTATCATGATGATGACTGCCTCTACATCTCTGGTTAAAGACTACCAATCGCTACAGAAACTCCGTCAATACACCTGGATGTTGAATGGTGTTATAACCATTGCCATGCTGATCCTCATCATACCAAAAATTTTCTTTTTTATCACCATTGATCTGATTGGACTCCCCGAAAACGTGGCGAAACTGACCCACGTTGCCACCATAATCTTATTGCCCTGGCCTGGTGCCATAGGGTTCCGCCGATTCTATCAGGGTGTATTGATCCGGAACCATGCGACACGACGAGTAGCTTTTGGAACGGGTATTCGTCTCATATCCATGGCATCTACTGCACTTGGACTATTCGTCTTTACCAAGCTCCCTGGGGTTTACATCGGTACAGCAGCTTTATCAGCTGGTGTGACCGTGGAAGCGATCAGTACCAGGATCATGGTTGGGAAGATATTGGGTAGAATAAAGACAGCTCCAGACATAAGGGCAGAAAAAGAAGCACCCCTGACCTTCAAATTTATCAATAAATTTTATTATCCATTGGCGCTAACCTCCATGCTCACTCTGGGTGTTCATCCACTGATCACTTTCTTCATCGGGAAAAGTCACATGGCTCTGGAGTCTCTGGCTGTGCTACCGGTAGTGAGCTCATTTGTATTTCTGTTCCGGGGCATTGGACTCTCATTTCAGGAAGCAGCGATTACCATGCTGGGATCCAATAAGGCAAACGACAGAGTGATCTATAAATTTGCTACAGCATTAGGAGCTACACTGGCCGCTGCCCTTATAATCACAGCGATTACGCCACTTGCACAGTTATGGTTCTCAAAAGTAAGTGGCTTGAGTGTGGAGTTAACCGGGCTCGCCCTTACCCCTCTCTTGATTATGGGACTTTTCCCTGCCTCGACGGTTTTGATTTCGATGCAGCGGGCAATCTTGGTGAAAGCTGGAAAGACCAGCCTGATTACTAATGCCACCATCATTGAAGTGTTGACTATTATCAGTGTCTTATACATTGGTATTATTCATTTATCGGCCATCGGAGTGGTTGCAGCGGCTTCAGCCTTTTTATCTGGGCGACTGGCAGCCAACACCTACCTATACTTTAAAACGCACTAAATGAAGCGTACAAAAATGTTATCTTGGAGAGCTGGTTCTTCAGAGATAAGACCTTGATACCCGTACTATTAGCACGTATTTTCGCCTTGCTAAAACCTGAAAATCGAGATGACCTGAGAAGGGGACACACAATTAAAAAGAGATTGTGGGCATTCACGAAATCTGGGCTTGTATTAATTCTTCTGGCATTATTATCCGTCAGTTGTTCAAATAATGCTAACAAAAAACCCATTGCTCAAAATGGTATTCTTGATCTTCGAGATTATAAATTTGCGGGCCACATCAGACTTGATGGGGAATGGAGATTTTTCTGGAGAGATACAAGCTCTGTAGGTATCAGCTCCTCTGACGATCACATTAATATTGATGTACCCAGGTCCTGGAAAGGTTATCGGTATAAGGGGAGTAAATTACCCGGTCATGGTGCCGGCAGCTATTTCCTGACCATTCTTATCCCAGAACGATCTGCCTCATATGCCCTGAAATTTGCAACTGCTGGAACTGCCTATAATCTATTTGTGAATGATGATCTTATGGGAAGTGTGGGCATCTATTCCACTGATCCAGGCCTGTCTCGTCCCCTTTATGAACCCAAAATCTACAATTTGGGCCCACTGTCCAACCAATTGACACTGAGAATTGATGTATCCAATTATGATCATCGTCTTGGTGGATTGTGGGAATCTATTTCTTTTGGTTCAACTGAGGATATTTACCAGTATCGCGAAAAACAGGTCGCCATGGCTCTATTTATGTTCGGAACCATATTTGTGATGGGTATTTATCATCTCGGTATATTCTCATTAAGCACACGAGGAAAAGCAGCCCTTTATTTCGGAATCTTTTGTCTCATTATCGGGTTGCGAACCTTGACGACGGGTGAAATTTTCATCCATCAAATCTGGCCTTCAATTTCATGGGAAATGCTGCTCAAGATTGAGTATCTTACTTTCTACACGGGTATACCCATATTCTATCTGTTTGTTCGGCTACAATTTCCTGATGAGCTAAATGAACGCATCGGTCATGTCATGGTGGGTATTTCAGCCCTGTTTGTTTTACTGGTACTGTTTACAAAAGTCGATACTTTTTCCTCATCATTGACCTACTTCCAACCCTTGAGCCTCCTGGCCATGCTTTATGTAATCTATGGTCTGGTCCTGGCATTTATTCGAGGTGAAGAGGGTTCTACCATGGTGCTTTTCGGATTTCTGTCCATAGTGATCACCTTCATAAATGATATTCTATATGTTGCCAATGTGGTTCATACCGGCCACCTCATTTCCCTTGGCCTTTTGATTTTTATTTTGACTCAAGCCTTTTTAATTTCAATTCGTTTCTCAAAGGCTTTTACCACCATTGAGCTTCAACGTACCAAACTTGAGCGAACCAATACAGCCTATCAATCTGAAATTGAGAGTCGGAAATCGGCTGAAATGGAAGTTCTCAGGCATAAGGATCATCTTGAAGAGTTGGTTGAAGATCGTACTGCTGAACTTCAAGTCGCTAATGAACGACTCAAGGAGCTTTCCAGGGTTGATGGATTGACGGGTATTGCCAATCGCCGTCGTCTCGATGAAGAGTTAGATCGTGAATGGAAACGCATGCTGCGTGAAAAACGCCCCCTCAGTGTAGTTCTGTGTGATATTGACCACTTCAAGCTATACAATGATACCTATGGTCACCAGGGTGGCGATGAGTCTCTCATACAGGTTGCCACCGCCATAAAAGATTCTGTCAATCGGCCTGGTGATTTAACTGCTCGTTATGGTGGTGAGGAATTTTGCCTGATTTTACCCGAAACCAGTGGGCTGGGAGCCATGCAAATTGCTGAGCTGGTCAGAAAGAATGTCTCTGGTATGAACCTGGAACACAAGTCGTCCCCTGTAGCAGATATGGTCACACTTAGTCTAGGGGTGGCTACGCTTATCCCTGATCTTGGAAGTCAGCCCAGTGTATTATTGGAAGCTGCCGATAGAGCACTCTATCAGGCTAAGGGCAGTGGTCGCAATCGGGTCGAACAAAACCTTATCGAATAATCAGTCAATCCAGACTCTCGAATTTCTTTATTCGAGAATTTTCCATTCAAAATCCCAACTCCACTTGTCAAAATACAGGTTACCACCTGACCACTCTACTTCACCTCTTTGACTGTCCACAGTCTCTGAGCGAAAATGTTGTTTGGGGGGTGTGAAGGGCTGACTGATAGCGTCATTAAAAATGATCCGATAACTATCCATCCCACTAAGATAGAACCAATGAAGTTGGGGATCGCTGCTCTTTCGCAGGCCATAGGTAACATCCATGGGAACCCAGCCATAGGGTTCAAAATATATCATGCCCCAATCATGCATGCTGTCATCAGGTGGTTGAAGTTCCCAGCCGGATTGCCAACGAGCGGGTATGCCACTGATTCGACAGAGCGTAATAAAAAACAGGGTCTGTATACCACAATCACCATGATGATTCTGGAAGGCATACTCAGGAATACAGGGAATGCTGGAATATTCTCTAGCTGATGCCCAGGGTGTATTGTTATCAACCCAGGCGAAGAGAAGCTGAGCCTTAAGATAAGGGTTCTGTTCATCTCCCACAATCTCGCCTGCCAGTGCTTTCAGATCCTCTGTAAAAAGGATATGGGGAGCCTCCTCCTGGAGATACTTGTTCAATCCCTCTTTGTTGTTTAAAGGAGTTACCAGATTGGCATCAATGGCCTGGAAAACACCATGCGAGGTCAACTCATATTGTACTGAGAAAAGGGTTGGCTCACCTGCCATGGCCGGCTTTTCCATATAGATAGTTCGTTGCAGAGCCTCAGGAGGTGCTAACTGGTGTTCCGCAGGTAAAGTTTGAATCAGATCAATGTTTTGCTGGCGGTCCTGAATATAGCGGGGGTAGGGTATCCAGCATCTGACCACCTCTCCAGCAGGAATTTCATCGGCTAAGACTTCGACACTCTGTTTGATATAGAGTCTTCTTGGTTCAACAAATAGTTCCTGTGAGTTGTTGGCAGTCTTAATAACCTGGGCATTGTGCATATCCAGGTTCAGCTTGGCCCCTGAACCCGAGGTGATCTCATTATCTGGGTGCTGAGTGGCCCATACTTTTTTCATTTCGGCATTGATACGAAACAGATTGCGGCCTGCACGGGCAAAGTATCGTTTCTGCCCATCTATCATTTTAAACTCCAGAGATTTTTCCACTTCCCAGCGTTCAATGTCAGCTGCAGTCACTTCTGGATAATACTTTTTTATGTATTCCAAAACCTCTTCATCTGTTTGAGTAAAATCAGCATGTATCCGCTTGAATCGCTCTTTCTCGAAAGTGTAAAAATAACGGTCCTGGTCTGAGAGCGTTTCCTCATCAAGATATTGAGAGATCAATTGATTGGCTGTAGTAAATTCTCCATTCTGGATGGCCTGATCAATTTCGTCCTTAATGTTCATTGAATCCTCAATCATATTTTGACTACTACACATTGCAATTACCCCCATAGAGAATACTACGAGGCTTCTCTTCAACTCTAGTTTTATCCTGAACATGATTACTCCGAAAAAATAAACTTCTAATTGCCCAATATCGGTTGAGAGCCAAATACACTAACTATTGAGCGCTAAGTTTCCCCGCTTCAAATGGCTCCAAACCATCATAGATGGCATTGTAGGTTGCTGATAAAACCTCATCCAATTCCATCTCGGCAATGGTTTCGGAGCGGATAACCGTCCCAAAACGAACGGTGATGGGACCTGGGTTCAAATGTAAGGACCCTTTATTCTTCATATTAAATACACCCGAAAAGGATATGGGCACGATATGGGCCCCGCTGTCCTTGGCGAAGCGAAAAACGAGCCGCTTGAAGGGGACGAGCTGACCATCCTGGGATCGTCCTCCCTCAGGAAGTACAACAATCGGAAATCCCTGCTGAAGTGCCTGTTTGGCCAGATTGAAACTTTTTAGAGAGGCGCGAATATTTTCTCTTTTGATAGGGATATTTCCCATGCGTTTCACCATGGATCCATACATGAAGTAGTTCGTATGATTCTCTGCAAGAAGTCCTACATAGCATTTTGGAACCACTGCTTTTAACAGAGGGAGATCAATGAGACTGCTATGATTAGCCATGAAGATGAGAGGCTCTCCTTCTGGCAGTTCCTCCGCATAGTCAATCTGAAGTTTACAGTTTATAAATTTAAAAAGGGCTTTAGTCCTGCGTCTAAGCCATGCATCGTAGGTTTGGGGTGCTTGAAAATAGGAAACGATATACACGCTTAGCAGGACAGGTCCATAGTAGACCCATCCAATGGTCCAATAATAGAGAGAAAGTAGTCCTTTCATCCGCGGTGAAGCCTCTGGCAAAAATGTGTCATTTCCAGAATACATCAATTGCCTGCTTCAGGCAATCGACCTCCAGCGGGGTGGTCCCCATGAGTTCCCCATCAGGTGTCAAAACCTTGGGAATATTTGTTTCGATACGAATGTGACTGGCCTGAAAGCATTCGACTTCTTTCATGTGGATATGCTCACCTGTGATAATTTTAGGGAAACTTCTGATCAGGCCGATTCTACTTTTGGGACCTAGGATAGTTATATCCAGGAGACCATCATCGGTTTTTGCATTTGGCGCCATAAGGAAGTTTGCCGTATAACGTGTATTCGAAATCTCGACAAACACATTTTCCCGTTCGATGACCTCATCATCGATCTCCATTTTCACCGTAAAGGGTTTCAATTTGAGAATGTGATAGAGGCTTCCGATCGTGTAAGAAATATTCCCCAGAGCTTTCATCTTAATGGCTGTCGCTCCGATATCTGCTACCAACCCAAGTCCCAGAATATTCAGGTAATACCAGGTTTGACCCTCTGTGGTGAAATGACCCACATCGAATTTACGCGTTTCACCAGCATTAATAATGTCAATGGCCGGTTTCCAATCATGGTGGTGTAAATCCATATCCCGGACGAAAGCGTTTCCGGTTCCAACAGGTAGAACTCCAATGGGTAT
>JABIFG010000120.1 GCA_018650795.1 Fidelibacterota bacterium | reverse complement strand
TGCTCTACAAACCACTGACCTGCACCATTGGTTAGCAATACCTGATCACGGAAATCGCGTAACAGTTTGACATAAGGTGCCTCATAACTACCGTAGGCTGCCGTTGCGATGAAGCAACCGCCGCCTCCAGCAACTGCTGCTGCAGCCGATGAAGCAATTGCTGCACCACCACCAAACACTGTCAAGTGAGCCACATTAAAGCAGACCTGGCCTGTTAGAGCACCTGCATCCACAATATCTGAGGTTGATACACTGCTTGCCAAGGTATCATCAACCAGTGCTTCCAGTGTATCTGCAAAACGGATCACCTTGGTACCAGAGAGAATATCTGCCGCTGAGATATCACCTCTAGGGACACACAGTTGTACCGGATTTCCAGCATCATATGCCGCCTGCAAGAATGCGTTCATTGTACTCTTGGTCTGTACTGTACCAGCACCGTCTGCAAGACTGAGGTTAAAGCTCACAGGTGTGCTTTCCAGTTTTGCCGCCTGAGTAGAGGACAAGCCTCCTGTTTCAGGAATATGAACCAATGGCGTAATGGTAGAACTCGCATCTGTCAACTTCAAAGGAGGGAAACTCATTGCAATCTTCTGCAGTGCAGCAACCGTTTCAGCACCTAAACTTGCTTCCGAATAATTCTCGAAAGAGAACTCAACACCGGTTGTTGCAGAGACTGCAGGAGGTTCAATAACTGCCTTGGCTGCTGCGATTTCTGTCGCGATAGCCGATGCATTACTGTCACCACTGAAGATCGATGCCAGTTTTGTCGTTGCAGTTGTTCTTGCTGCTGTCGTATCTGCAGTTACTGTAATTGCATTACTGCTAAAGTCGAGCGAGGTACCTGTTGCGTCAACCGTCAGTGTACCCAATGCAGAGGTAGCTGGCGTGTACCCTTTAACACGACCCAATAGTGTATAAGAGCGTGCGGCATCATACTCACTACTGTTCATCGCAATACTGAAGGTTCCACTGGTATCGTTACTTCCAACAATGAGCTTTTGGTCCGCCACAATAACCCGCACGGTTGTTGAGTCATAGAATGCCGACACGGTCACGATCTTGGTTCCAGTCGAAGGCAGGCCTGAAACTGTACCGCTGATGGTACGAACGGCTGCAGTCAGTGTCACTGTGGTACTCAGAGCAGATGGTGTTACGTTCTGTGCAACATAACCATCCTTAACCACAGTGAATGTATGGAAGCTTCCAGAGACCGGATGCTTCGGTACATTGAGCTGAGCACTACCACTTGCGTCCGTCGCAGCTACATAAGGGGTACCATCATTTTGGTTAACCGTAGTCGCAAGAACTGTAGCTCCGCTCAATGCCGTTGTACCATCACTGGTTACAGTAAATACATAGGCATCTGTTGGGAATATCGTTAAACCACTCAAAGTGCTATCCAGATCTGTATCACTACCATCACTCACTTTCACCTTGAATGTAGTGATCGCAGTGAGTGTATCAGATGGATCGATACCTGCTACTGCAGTACCACTCGCATCTGCAGTGACTGAGTCACTGGAGTCTGTGATAAATGCAGAAGTATCGGTAGAGTCATTGCTATCCATCACCGTGAAGGTCAGTGAAGTGCTGGCTGCCGCACCTGCTGCAGTCACCTGCATTATCTCAGTCGCCAACATACCTCTTGCATCTGTCGCAGTACCACCTACTGAGCTGACCTTCAGTGAGTAAGGTACAGTAACATAGATACTGGCCGTCAACCCAAGTGGATCCGTAACAGTAACTGTGTAGTCACCCGCAAATGCACCACTTTCAGGAGCAGTCCAGGAGAGCACACCGTTGGTGACAGAACCCCCCTTTGAAGAGACTGGGCCAGATTCCGTAACGACACCATTGTTTGCTGAGATGTCAACCTGAATAGTTTCACCCGCAGTTACTGTTTTACGAACAGTAGTACTGTTGGTTGACCAATCGCTGTCTGTCACAGTGACAGCAAGTGCTGTCGCACTAACAGATATTGTAATCGTTTTACTGATGTTGCTGTAGGTTGAATCAGTAATGGTCAAGGTACCGGTTCCTGCGCCTACTGAGGTGATCACACCACTTGAATTCACTGTAAATACATCAGTTGCATCTGAGGCAAAGGTAAAGCTGTTATTAATACCTACACCTTGGATAGTGAGTGAGTTATTGCTACCCGTATCCAACTGAATAGTATTACCAATTGTTACCGTACCACTGGCATCCGTGACCGAGAAGGTAACCGATGCAAATACTTCAATATTAGATGTAGTTGCATCATTCGTCTCTGTACCAGTTGAAGTGATGTAGGTTTTACTACTGGTCTCTGCCGCTGTAACCTGGAAGGTACCCGTTGCATCACTACCTGTTGTGGTGGTGCCTGTTAGCCCCTCAACACTGAGAGAGAAGCCAGCATTTGCAGTTGACACCGACTGGGTTGCACCATTGATCTGTACTTCACCGTAGATCCTATGTGCATCAGCAAGATTATTGACCGAAGTAGAAGCAGCAGAGAGTGCTACAACCAAATTATTGAAATAACCCTCAGTACCAAGGAGTGATGGTCCAGCCAGTGTACTCAAAGGTATGCGTGGCAAGCTGCTGTAATCAGTTGCTGTCTTATAGGCCAGAGGGAACCCATCATCTACCAATATAGTGTAGCTATAATAGCCCTCCGGTGAAGCAAATGAACTTAAATCACTGCTCAGCCCCTGAGCAATAAATTCAGACTGAATGTTATCGCGAAGGTTAGAAAGTGAAAGCGTCATCTCGCTGCCAGAGGCATCCACCATATTTACAGATGCATTGGTGAATATCTTCGCGACAGATGAGCTATCTGATTTAACAGCATAGACATACAATTTCGCATTAGACGGTACGGATACTGTACCTGCTGTAACTGTAACCTGATCCAACACTGCGTAGATTTTACGTCCAGTACCCGAGAGGTCCTCAACAGCAAAGCCGAGCGAACCACTCGCATCACCAGAACCACTCAAGTCAAAGGTTACCGAAACACTGTCGCTGGTATCCACCCCGGTAAAGCTATCTGTCGTAACTTCACCAGTTGATGCCATTGCAACCGTGTGGTTTGTACCATCAACTGTTAAGCGAACCTGATTATTGGTACCACCTTGTGAGAGTGTGTAGGGTGTTCCTGAGAGTGTTAGTGCCCCAGGCCAGGAAGCAGGATACATTGCACTCTGTGCTGTGCCCGTTGCTCCATTAATCTGGAAGTGTCCCTGAATCAGGCTACCTCCACTCAATGCTGTGGTATCACCGGCATTGATGTTACTGCCCGTATAGAGAGAAACCAGGTCAAGACCGCTACTCTGATCTCCTGCAATTCTAGGCAAGGGTGATAGCACACTACTTGTCAGTGTACCAACCGGGATAGCCGCACCAACAACGAGTTTGTATTGGTAATACCCACCACTTGATAGATTAATATCGAGTGTAGGCGCACTACTTAATATCTCTGCACGTAGTGCATCAAAACTCACAGTCACTTGATTGTCCGATGCATCAAACACTCTTACTGCTGCATTTGTTAGTGTCTGACTG
>JABIFG010000011.1 GCA_018650795.1 Fidelibacterota bacterium | reverse complement strand
TGAGATAGAACCCTCAAACAATCGGCCTCAGTCCATTCGTGACTATCACGCTCCATGATCCGTGTATCTTGCCTCATACGCTGCTCACGCTTTCGCTGTGCTGCTGTCATAGGCTCGTTGCCTATTGGTTTTCGTCCACCTGACATAGATTGCTCCCTATAGGTTAGTGACTGTCACATAACAGTATAGCGTGACAGTCACATTAATCAAGCCGTCTTGATAGAGCACCTTCCATAGTATTTATCCCTCATCTGTAATGCCCTCTGCTTCCATAGCTCCACCTCCTCACTCTTGACACGGTAGCGCATAATCTGTGAGTCTCTATACCGCAACATCCTCTCCACCTGTTTGAGCTGCTTCAGCCGCCTAATCAACTCCTGCTCGGTCGTGTGGTGCTCATAGGGGCTTACACCCTCAATATAGTGCTTACAGGCACGGTAGCTCCTGCTGGTGTGTCGGTGCGCGGTATTACACATTGAGCCATAGGTGGCGTGGTGTCTGGTGCAGGTTGTGCAGTTTGATCTCTTCATGTGTTTGGTCTCTTGTTTTGTGGGGGTGGGGTCTGGATAACTGAAAACTGAAGTTTTTGGTTGTTTTGGATAACTGGCGTTTTTGGATAACTGAATTGCAATGGGGTGATAAGGGCAAGGTTGGTCGTGTGTTTAATGCCACTTAAAATGCTCTCGCTAGGTGTAGGTCTAGTTATCCAAAACTCTCAGTTATCCAAAAGCTCTAGTTATCCATATATATTAGTTTTCAGTTATCCAGAGGGAGGGGGTAGAGAAGACAACAAACCTTGCAATCTTCCCCACCCTCCCGCCTCATCATCAGAAAATAGCCCCAAAGGTCTCCACGCCATCATTCAGCTTGTATCGGTGCGCGTTACGCTCTCCACGCTCAATATTCCAGAACCGACCACCCCCATCACCAGAGCATTTAATCAGCACCATGCTAACCACTCGTTTGGTCTCTGCTGTACGGCTCATCACCTCACTAACCAACTCACTCTTCAGCGTAACCCCATCCTTGATACAGCCAACCACTGCATTGATTACACCTCTATTGTCATCAAGGAACTGTTGCCATTTCTCCATTGCCAGCCCCTTACTGGCCTCATCATCAGATACAGCCTTCGCAGTTTCCAGCAGCTCAAAATAGGTCTGCCCTTCTGTTCTGGTGTATTGGTATGCAGCCTTTTCCACCACATCACCACGGGCTTTGACGTTCTCAAACTGCACTGTTTTGGTGTCTCCGCTCTTACTGACAACATCGATAATGTATGCACAATCGGAATCGTCCTTAATGTCAGTGGTGCCAGCGTGTACGCTCTTCCCCTCAGCGTCTTTGTGCTTGTTGACGTGAGCCAAAGCAACTACAGAACCTCCAGCAGACACAAACCCACGGGCTACATCACCAAACTCTGATCCTGCTTTCTTATCCATCAGGTCGGTGAACTTCTTCAATGTATCCAAAATCACCACCTTGCCCTTAGCGGTATCAGCATCAATCATTTTCTGCATAATCCCTGAGAGCATTTTTGCTTTGAATCCATTTTGATTGGGGGCCATCATCTGAAAGCCGTGCCTCTCTGCAAGCTCCAGCTTCTCAACCTGCCCCTTGTAGGTGTCATCAGCGTTTATATAGAACATATCAGCGCCATTCACTTCACCCGACTTCACCCCCTCAATTAACAGATAAATAGTCAGCAAGGTTTTACCTGCATTGGGTTCTGCATAGAGCGTTGTCCACTGCCCCAGAATTGCCAGCCGCCCCAGTATGAAGCGGTCATCTAACATCTGCTGTCTCATTTTCTCGCTGCTCCCATTCATTACAAATTGTAAAAAGTCGTTGGGTACATCTGTTGCAGGCACACCCTCTTTAATCGCCTTCAGAGCGGCCTCACGATCTCCCTCATGCTCTAGCACCGCAAACACGTCAAAGGCATCTAATACGTTTGATTTACCCATGAGTAGCCGCCTTTATGGCGCAATGCTCGCCATGGTGTGAGTAGATCAAAACCTTGCCGTTATCACGCCCAAGGTAGACGTTTACACCAGCAGAACCACTAGAGCTGTTGGGGGCCATCAGGTGGTAGCTTTTGTGGCCGTTTATGTTTGAGGTGTGGCGGTACACATAACCATGCTCTTGTAACAGTTCAACCACATAATCGATCCCATGATCCATACAGAACTTGTCTATTGGTTTGGATGGGTCAAGCTCTCTCGGAACTCCTGAAGGCTCTGGCATGAGCATCTCCAACTCTTTCTGCTGCTCCCTATACCAATCAAGAGGCTCAGCAGCACATAACGGCATATCTGATTCACTGTACTCATGGAACTGGAATGGCGTGCTTTCATCAGCGATACGGGGCAAGTACCACCCCTGACTGATTGTGCTATTTTCAGTGACGTTGGCTATCATCACCTGCTTCTGGTGTAGCTGGTCAATCATCCAATCCACGCAGGCAGCATGTTCTTCTGTCGTGGCTATTTCTACGGGAACAAAAACACGATAACGGCTCCCCTTTGTGCCGTGTGAGTGACTGGTGTAGATCAGGTGATTAATATCCAGCTCAACCAATGCTTCATGTACATATTCAGGAGGCGGTGCGCCTTCTCGTAGTTCTCCGGTATCGAGATCAATAGTGCTATCCCCATCCAGTACAAAACCTTGCAATGGATAGATGATGTTGTCGCCGTTTCTATGGTCAGCCTTAAAGGTGCATACTGTGAAGTATGATCCGTTCTTATCGCCTACCCGCCTATCCCGCAAGATTTCGCATAACTCATCCCATGAAAGCTCCCACGGCGTTACAGTGGTGTTGCTTATTGGGCCGGTGCTTATTCCTAATTTCATTACGCGGCCCCCTTGCGGATCTCACGCCATTTCTTACGATCAGCAGTGGATAGGGTGTAACGCTTGAATCCATTAAGCCACTCACGCTGGGGGGTAATCCCTGTAGCTGCTGTGATCTGGCTGATATGAGTGGGAAGGTGCTGAATGCCCATCTTTGCTGCATCTGGGGTGTTCAGGCTGTTACCAGAAACAGCAAGGTAATCCATGATCTTGATCTGGATTGGCTGCAGACAGTAGGTGATTTGGTTATACTGAGATTGCGAGATTGACTTTCCAGTTTTTTTCGTAGCCCCTGTTCCAGCAGGGGTTTTTTGTGGCTGATTCATTTTGCAGCCTCCCATTGCTCTATATCGGAGAGCTTCCAGCGGGTACAGCCAGCAGATAGTTTTACAGGCTTTGGAAATAAACCTTCTTTCACCCAGCGCCAAACAGTGGCGCGGCTTACTTCAAATCGGTTGGCAACCTGTTTGTCAGATTGATATAAGTTTAATTGTGATTGCATGCCTTGTCCTCATACTGTTTAAGAAGCAAAGAGAATCACATGATTAATCACACCAGTCTTGGGGAGAAATTATTGCGTTATTTTTCCCCAAGATTGCGTTTGCATTTTTGGAAGGCTTTTATAACAGTATCGACTTTCATTCCCGTCGCTGAACTCACAACCTCAGCAGCAGAGGTTTTATCAGACAATTCATTGCTTGAATAACAAGGCAAACTAAAGGTCTCTGAGACCTTTTTGACCGTACTCCATAGCTTATAATTTCGCTCCCAATTAACGTATTTATCCGCCCCTCGCTTTGTAGGCCGTTTACGTTTACCTGAGAGAACATCTGCCGCAAACTTAGAAAGAAACTCTGGTAATCTTCGATTTTCATACAACTCAGTACAGGTATAGTAGATCAAAAAATCAAAATCATTCGTATCAGAACTATTGATATCTAAGGCAGCTTTCTCTATTACATCCATCATATTTAGTGAATTTGGTTCAGCATCAAGCTTTTTATTTACATCTTCTCGTAGAAGATCTCTATCAAAGTGCAGCTTAGCAAACTCAATCATTTCTTCTGTCATGCTACAGCCCCCTGAAGAGAAACAACCTCCCCTTTCTTCTGCTTGGTCTTGCAGTAGTTCGCCCATTCTTGCATCAGCAAGGTACGTTTCTCGATCAGATCTCCCCTTCTATATGCCGCCTCAACTTGGTTACTAATCGTATGAGCAAGAGCCATTTCAGCAACTACGTTTGGATAATTGGTTTGTTCTGCACACCAGTCACGGAATGTAGAACGGAATCCATGGGGAACAATGGCACTATTCGTTTTTGGGTCAATGTACTCTTTCTCACCATCAGAGATAAGGCTCTCATTGATCCGTCTAACAACAGCAGAAATAGACATGTCTGATAGTTCACCACCTCTAGGGGCCGGAAATACATAGTCGCTGCCATCCATGTGCGGCAACCCTTCTAGCAAAGCCATAGCTACATCAGATAGGGGAACCCTATGCTCTTTGCTTGCTTTCATTCGCTCAGCTGGTATCGTCCAT
>JABIFG010000119.1 GCA_018650795.1 Fidelibacterota bacterium | reverse complement strand
GAAACAGCAACACCGACAACAACTCCAACAGGTTCAACCTATGTGGCCTCAGTTGTAGAAACCATTAATGGACAGGCAGAGCAGACTGATCTGTTTGATAGTACAGGTGACGGCCTGCCGGACAGTTATATCGGATACTATTTTGATGACAATGGAGACCCGATAACAGAAGAGGGCACAATTACTGTAGGTACAGATAATAGCGTAACCCTAAGTTGGATGGAAAACAGTACAGTAATGACAGAGAGCGGTCGCCTTGCCATGAGCGCTGATGGGAATATTGTCGGCCTCTATATGTCTGATACAGAGGATGATGGAACGGGAACAGGTGAAACACCCTCTGGAAATACCATTGGAAATGGTGAACTTAATGTCCTGCTGACTGAATCAGGTACACAGCTGGCAGCAACGGGTGAAATCACCATCAGTGCAATTACGGATTGGGATTCAACTCAAGTCACCCTTAGCGTAGACCTGCTTGAAATCTCCAATGATATTCTCACGATTCCTACCAATGGTGAGAATGCGGATGGTGGTCATTACTGGATTCCCGATTATACCGGCACGAAGATTCAACTTTCCATTCCAACCGGCGTACTTCTGGATGCAACTGGAACCCCACTGGCGGCGGCTCAATTGGGTTGGAGCGTTGGCGACTGGAGTAATGGTGCCAATAGTCTAATTGATATTACCCCGGTTGAGACCACAGGAACCGAAAATGATGACTGGATTACCGGCACGGATGGCAACGACACCATAGCGGCAGGCGCAGGTGATGACTTGATCCACTGGGATGCGGGCACGGACACCATTGACGGTGATGCGGGTTGGGATACCCTTATTGTGCCAGTGGAGGGCTATGTCGGTTGGCCCCAGGCCGATGATAATGGTGTACTCCATATTGCAACAGAAGGCTTTGATGCGACAACAGGGACTCAAGGTAGTGTTGATATCTATCAGGTTGAGCAGGCTGTGGCAGGCTTTTCGCTTCACCGCATGGCATCGGATGGTTCAACCATCTTGGAGACCGCCACGCTCACCAATGTCGAGGAGATAAAAGCGGGTTATCAGACCATTCAGCTTGTCGCAGATAGTTATGATGCCAATGAGTGGGGAATGCAGGGAACGCCATGGGATGACAGTTTTGTGGTGACGCCTACGCAGCTCTCTACACTGGGTGAGATCAATGGTCAGGGCGGGAGCGACACCCTGACAATCAACTTGGGGAGCGAGTACAGTGCGGTGACACTGGTTGGCGGTACCTTGATGGCGACTCTTGGCAGTGAATCCGTCGATGTTGCAACGGTCACTCCATCTGGTTCAGATGGCATTAGTCTCTCTGTGAACGGAAACAATATCGGGATCTACAATATTGAGTCAATCGCAGTGGTTGCATCGGATGGTACCCAGACCTTTGGCTCCACCTCGTTTGAAGAGATCACTTTCTATGGTAACGACTGGCAGAACTATATTAATGGTACAGGAAATGATGACACCATTGATGCGGATAGACTCGCCACTGAAAACTTTGCAACCCAGTCAAATGACTGGATTAATGGTGAAGATGGTGACGATGTCATCAATGCGGGTGCGGGAGAAGACACAATCCAGGGGGGCGCGGGTAATGACACGATTGATGGCGGTTCAGGTCGTGACACTGTCTCCTATGATGCCAATCAGAGTGATTTTACAATTGCATCCGCTCTCTCAGTTACATTTGGGGTTGGTTCTCTGTCAAATACTGAAGCAACCACCGTAACCTTGAACTTTGCGTCTGCACCAACGGCATTAGCGCTGGCTGATCTGAGTTCAGCGGTTGGAGCGATTACAGACCTCGCAGTTGATGGCAGTGATAGCTCGGTCTACACCGCGACATTCACCGCATCAGCAGATATTGCCGCTGATGATATGGCGTCTGCGGTCGCTGTTTCTGGCTATGCGGAAGATGCTATGGCTGTGATTGATACCCGTGATGAGGCGGGACTGCAGAGCTGGCAACAGCACCAAGGGGTGGACATCATCTCAAATGTGGAACGTATTCAATTTTGGGACGGTTCACAGGAGTTTTCCGTCAGTTTTGATGCGAGTCACGATGATAGTGATTGGGCGCAGAATAATATCTACGGAACGCCCTCAGCGGACACCATAGACGCCGATCAGCTGGCAGCAGACTACGAGGCAGAAGACCCTGACAATACAGATCTCTATACAGCCCGTGACAGAATTGAGGCGGGCGCAGGAGATGATACGATCCTCGCAGGTGACGGTGGTGACGAAATCAAGGGTGGGGCAGGAGATGACACCATTGATGGTGGCGGTAGTTCACTGCTCACCAAGCTCAATACCACTGGATACCAGGATAGCTCGACCCTCGAGGACCGTGCCGTCTATGACGGCATCCGTGATAACTTCACCATCACCAAGGCGGATGGCACCGTTACCGTTGTCGATAATGAGGGCAATGAAGGTACCGATACACTCACCAATATTGACGTGATCCGTTTTGGTGACTGGAGTGAGATGCGCCTCACCTCTAGTGTCTGGCTAAATTGGGAGTGGGGTGAGGTTAACGGTGAGTGGCAGGCGGTTTCAATCAATAACGTCAATATCGAAGGCAGCGATTTCAGTGATGTGATGGGTCTAACGCCTGCTGTGCAGGCGGCACTCGACAGTAACGCACCTCTTTATGACTTCTCGGGTGATGACCATTTTGAGGGACGAGGAGGTGCAGACACCTATTATGGTGGTGCAGGCAATGATACGGTCCGTTTTGAAGGGCTTGCCAGCTCATACAGTTACTCAACAACCACTGAAGCAGATGGCTCAACCACGATTCATGTGACTCGAGGGGATATTACAGAAGACCTCTATAGCATTGAAAATCTAAGCTTTGACGATCAGCACATTACCTTAGCACCACGTTTTGATGCCTCCAATGATGCCAGCAGTTGGGCCCAGAACTACATTTATGGCGGTATTCTGAATGATGTACTGGATGCAGATGCGATGGCCGTGCTGGATGAGAATTTGCCCAGTGGAGAGAGTTGGGTCAATGTTGAGTTTGGTGGGGAAACATCAGAGCATATTATTGTTGCAGGTGATTTTGCTGCTGGCAGCACACTCACGTTCCAGTTTGATGAAGAGGGAGGAAGGATCCGTTGGAGTGATGTCACACTTGAACATGATGTTAATGGGGACGGCAGTGATTGGCAAAATGTTGCCAGTGGGGAAGGGCTGACTATCACGGCAGCATCTATTGCTGACGGTAGCTATAGATTGGTAAGCGATCAAGATCATGTATGGTCTGTTGGCTTCAATGTAGGGGTTGAGGCGACTCAACCCAACACCTACCGGGATTGGATCGACGCAGGGGCTGGTGACGATATTATTGACGCTGGTCAAGGTGGAGATACCATTCGAGGCGGTGCAGGCAACGATATTATTGATGGTGGAGATAACTCACTGTTGTCACGTCTCGCATTAGATAATAATAATGATACCTGGAACCTCCAGAACCGTGCGGAATTTGATGGCAAAGCCAGCCGCTATGAGATCACAGAGCTGGCGGCAACTGCGGGGGATCTTACTGATGAGGCCTCTGCTGCATCTGTGCTAGGCCTCTCTGCTGGGGACAGCTACATTCAGGTAGAAGATCTACGTAGCGGCTCACCGGATGGTACCGACTATGTAGTCAATATTGATGTATTGCAATTCTCCGATAAAGAGATACGCTTGACCCCCAACCTCTGGTTCAATGATGCCTGGCAGGATGTACTGATTGAACCCTCTGATACAGATAGT
>JABIFG010000118.1 GCA_018650795.1 Fidelibacterota bacterium | reverse complement strand
GTCTTCAGCAACGACATGTTATCAGAACGTGTCGTCGTTTGATGATTATAGCGACACGTTTTCTCTACTGATTGATCTCACATTGTCACAAAAAGGGTGTCTCATAACTAGGATCCTATTTTGCAGTCTCATAAACGGCCGTTTTTGAGCCTAATAGATTCACCGCATATATCGAGACTGTTCATCTCTATTCTCCTTAGGAACGAGGATGCAGTGAAAACAGGAGTGGGCTGATCCGTTAATACCACCCGAAAGGATTTGACTTCACTAATCTTAGCGAATCAGTTGAGATGTTTGTTGTGAGCAAATTAAATAATAGGCTCTGTAAACGGCTTGGATTCAAACACCTAATGATCTATTTTTGGGTAAACAAGAAATTGCACTTGCTGGTGTAATTCAGGGCAGAAATTAAAGCTCTAAAAATAATTTAGGGCATATTTACGAGGGGACAAGTAATATGAAAAAGAGAGCAGTCAAAACCCGTTTTGTTAAATCCATCCTGGTAGTTGTAGGTGGCACTCTACTCTACACAGGATGTGAAAAACAAAATCAAACAGATGCTGTACACACGGGTCCGGTTAAACCAGCAGTAGTTACCGAAAGGGTTAAACACGATACTGATGATCCGGCAATTTGGATAAATAAAGTGGATCCTTCAAAAAGCTTGATTATAGGGACCGATAAAGATGATGACGGTGCCATCTATGTCTATGACCTGGATGGAAAAGTTATTGAGGAAAAAACGGTAAGGAATATAATTCGACCAAACAATGTTGATGTTGAATATGGGATTATGCTGAATGGTGTAGCCACAGACATTGCAGTAGCAACTGAAAGGATGACACACAAAATTCGTGTTTTCAGTTTACCGGATATGAAAAGTATTGATAATGGTGGCATAGAGGTATTTGCTGGAGAAGAGCTCAATGCACCCATGGGAATCTCATTATACAAGCGATCAGCTGACGGTGCAATCTTTGCCATCGTCGGTAGAAAGGCGGGTCCCTCAGGCACCTATCTCTGGCAATATTTGTTAGAGGATGATGGCAATGGTAACGTAAAAGGTACAAAAGTTAGATCATTTGGTACCTACAGTGGTGTAAAGGAAATTGAATCGATCGTGGTAGATGATCAATTGGGCTATGTCTATTATTCAGATGAGCAAATTGCTGTCAGGAAATATCATGCAGATCCCGATGCACCTGATGCTAATAAGGAGTTGGGATCCATCTCAACAATCGACTTCCTGAAAGACAATGAAGGTCTGTCCATTTATAATATTGACGACACAACCGGTTATCTTTTAGTCTCTGATCAAGATGCCAGCAGATTTAGAGTTTATCCAAGGGAAGGTACACCTGCCGATATAGATATTGACGATCCTGAGGATAATATCCCTGCCCGCCCACATCTCCATAGATTAATAAAAATGGTCGATGTTTCAACAATCCGAAGTGATGGATCTGATGTTACCAGCGTTGCGCTCGGTGATAAATTCCCAAGCGGTTTATTCGTCGCAATGACAGATGATGGAACCTTCCAACTGTATCATTGGTCAGATTTTGCCGGTGATGATCTAGTCATCGCAACAAATAAATAGCGCACATAATGTTCAAAGCTAAAGGATAGTGTAAATTTCTAATTCAGCCGGGTTTCATTCTTCTGAAACCCGGTTTTTTTGATCTAATTCTAACTATAGCATAATAATACAGTGGTATCCCTTCGTTTTAGGGTGACGTTTAATGCCCGTTCAACATCCTCTTGGACAATAAGAGATTGTTCCATTTGTTTCCTTTCTGGCTAACCAGCCATGTTTAATTCAGCTAATAGTTCATGAGCCATATCAGCATCCTTATTAGGAACATTATCATCCGACTTCCACAGTGCATTGATGAGAAGAGCGTGAGGAGCTGATGATTTCTGCCAGCTTTTCTATAATTTTCTAGCCAACTGGCAAAGGTTCAATTGGTCTCAGATACCATTAACACAGAGAACTTTGATACTTTGATTACTAGGCTTGAGAGGATTTGATATGATTCAATAAATGAGTCTCATAGAGGGGTTTTCGAAGCCAAATGCTTCACCACTTGCACATGCTGATTTTAGTATCTCTGTAACAAGCTGTGGGCTAGGACAATACGGTATAGCACCGAGGGATTGGGAATCCCTTGACGATTGATCTGTAATAGAAACACTTCTGATGCTGGGGGGTACTTATTCGGTCTCAAGGTGTTTATTAATCTCGATAGATATATGAACAATACCCAATGTCTCTGGGATTCTAGATTTGTACTCGGTTAGAGTTGCAGGATTACGAGCAACAATTGAGATTTGCGCTGAATATATCTCTGGACCAATTGACCAAACATGTAAATCCGCAACCTCGGTGTCTTCATCAGATTCAAGAACCATTTTTATCTTTTCAAGTACCTTCGAAGGGGCTTGATGATCAAGCAACACAGCACTGGTAGAGCCCAACAGACCGTATGACCATCTCGCCACAAGGATTGCCCCGACGATTCCCATTACTGGATCCATCCAGATAAGTCCAAAGTACTTTGCTGCCAGTAATGCGACAATCGCCAATAAAGATGTCAGAGCATCAGCCAATACGTGAAGGTATGCTGACTTTAGATTGTGATCGTGTCCATGCCCTGCATGTTCATCATGGTGATGATCATCATCAACACCCAGGATAAATACGCTTATCCCGTTAACTACCAATCCCAATACTGCAACGAAGATCGCCTGATTAAAGATGATCTCAACCGGGTTCACCATCCGAACTACACTTTCAAAAGCCATAAACAAAGCAAAGAGGGCAAGCAACAGTGCTCCGATAAAACCACCCATGGCATTGACTTTACCCGTGCCAAAACTGTATTGATTATTGTGGGCATTGCGGCGTGCGTAAATATAAGCAAAGGCAGCGATACTGAGTGCAACAGCGTGGGATGCCATGTGCAAACCATCGGCTAGAAGGGCCATCGAACCGTATTTAATGCCTGCAAGAATCTCAACCACCATTGTGATTGCAGTGAGTCCGATTACAATGATAGTGCGGGACTCACCTGGTCGACGTTTGTCCTGACCAAAGGTGTGATTGTGATGCCAATTTTCCACTTTTATGCAATCCTTATCGCTTCAACTCTAACCCAATTATGGGCGAACACTAGTCTACCCACGAACTTATTATGTGGAACAAGGCTGGCAAGAATCAAAGTTTCAGATGGAAGATTGTTAACGGTCCTGGAAGGGAATATCATTCTATTCTCCATGATGAATAGTATTATGTAGCATGACCATACTCGAAATCATTCTAATCGCTACTGGACTAGCAATGGATGCATCTGCAGTATCCATGACAGCTGCTGCTGCCGGGTATGCCCAACATGTTAGACAGGTATTTCGCTTAGCATTCCATTTTGGTCTATTTCAGGGAGTAATGCCCCTCATAGGATGGCTTCTAGGCTCCACGGTTGTCTCATATATTGAGAAGTGGGATCACTGGATTGCATTCGGATTGTTAGCAGTCGTCGGTGGACGCATGGTAGTTTCATGGTTCGATAAAACAGAAGAGACAATCCGTCGTGATCCAACCCGTGGCTGGACCCTTATCACTTTAAGTATAGCCACGAGCATTGATGCATTAGCCGTGGGGTTAAGCTTTTCATTTCTTGATGTCAGCATCTGGTTGCCATGTTTACTTATTGGTTTGATCACATTTGTCCTCTCCATACTGGCAACACAACTTGGAAAGGTAGCAGGAAAACTAATTGGCAAGGGCGTTGAGGTATTTGGTGGTCTGATTCTACTTGGAATTGGATTAAGGATACTCTATACACATATTTATTGATTCTAAGTACTAAGGGAGAAGAATGTGCCAATACCAGCAATCCTAATCACCGCAGCCCTCGTATTCTATTCCATCGCGACCTGGAGTGAACGACTGTCAGGGATTCTCAAGCCTATCCATCTTGTCCTGTTTTGGATTGGGTTAATATTTGATACGAGTGGTACGGGTTTGATGATTCAAAATTCAACCATTGAGACATTTAGTTTGCATTCTCTATCCGGATATGCTGGAATCATCCTGATGTTTATTCATACTGTCTGGGCGAGTGTGGTATTGGCCAGAAACCTTGAATCGATGAAACTTCGATTTCACCGTTTTAGCATCACAGTCTGGATTCTATGGATGTTTTCCTATATCAACGGTGCTGTGCTTGGGATGAGTGCTTGATTCAGTCTTTCTTCTTTGCTAGAAGTTTGACCCATCGCTTTGGCAAAGGAAGCAATAAGTACTTACTCTCTTACAAACCAAAATCACTATGATGTGACATACGTACATGTAATAGTGATGATGCTAAGCCCTCATCGGACTAAAACAGCACCGCAACGGAACCTTGGATTTTTAGTTCAGAGTGACTTTGCCCAAATATTTGTCTCAAAAAGGGTGTCTCATAATTCAAGCACTATTTTGCAGTCTCGTTACAGTTTGACAGTTGACTTTATTGTGACTCGGTAACAGATGGATGCAGTTGGGCTTCTACTCTTTCCACCTGTTGCGTTGCCCAGAGGACCCATGAATCCAGTTCTCTGTCAGCGGATTCTTCATCAGCCTGAGTCCGAATAGCAGCTATGTAATTCCGCGCTAGAACACATTTATTCCATGTGGCTGAATTAGCAAATAGTTGCTGTAGAAGTTCTTTCTCTCTCTCCCTTTTAAGAAGCGCTTCTCGCTCTATTCGTGTGCGTTTCTCATCTTCCTTTCTTCTGATTTCGTTCTGATGAGCTCTTACCTTTTTAGTCTCAGCAGTCTTGACCAGTAAAAAGATGAACTCATTTAACTTCTCCTCCACTCGCTGTACCTTGCCATCACGAATGCTTTTAGTGCCTGGAAGATATTCATCGATTCTAAGCATCAGTTTTCCAGTTGGTACATAGTCCCATTTATTATTCAATAAGCTGAGACTCCCTGTATGACGTGGAGTAGGGTTGGGAATTTGTCGAACTGATTCCTGGATTGTGAATGAAATTTCTTCATTATTGATTGATATGGCTGTTTTCTCACCATATTCACTTGATAGTGATGATGAATAACCTCTTGTCTCAAGCGCTTTGATCAATGCATCTAATATGAGTAGTGTCCTGCGAATGCTTGGTTTGCATACAGCTAGCCTAAATGCGCCTAGACCACCTGAACATCGATAGTATTGGTCAGTGTGAGGGTCTTTTAGCTTTGCTTTAGTTTGTTGAACATGCGGGTGCAGGCCTCTAAGTGTCGATTTGACCACAACCTTATTCTCAGGTTTAGACTCGAAGACTCTAGCCTTTTGCATATCTTCACTTTCGGTCTCAATGGGCTCTGATTTTGCCTTCCGAATCGTATAGGTGGCTGTATCACCGAGTCCAAGCTTTGGCAAAGGAAGCTGCTGCACCTTATGTCCGTTTTGCTTCTTTGCCCAGTAACCAAGTCCTGGTTTTGGGATATTCAGTTTCTTGCAGATCTTTGCTAAACCAACATCAGAAATACCATACTGTTTAGCCACCTCAGTGACAGGGTAAGACCACACCTGTCGATACAGCACTGTCCTATTAATGATTATCTCTTCTTTCACATGATCCCCCTTCCTATTTGGTGTAAATGATCATAGAATTGAATCCCTTTTTAAGGCATTGCTTAGTTAGTCAATATACATAATTTGATGGGTAAAGATGCACATTCACCGGTGCAAACGGTGACACATATACGCCACACTAGCTCTCTAAGTTATTGATTTTATTGTACTTTTGTTGGGCTCATAACCCAAAGGTCGTAGGTTCGAATCCTACTCCCTCTACAAATAAAAAAGGTCACTCGAATAGAGTGGCCTTTTTTGTTTGTCTGGA
This sequence comes from Fidelibacterota bacterium, assembly GCA_018650795.1. GTDB lineage: Bacteria > Fidelibacterota > UBA8477 > UBA8477 > JABMPR01 > JABMPR01. The sequence continues at coordinate 143,586 of JABIFG010000118.1, read as the reverse complement.
GATTGGAGTTGAGTCCTAATGGTTAGATCCAGAGCAAAGTTGCCAGCGGTAAATCTGTGTAGGAAGGCGAACGGAATCACGATAGTGATGGAGGTTCAGCCAATCCTGCCTACCTGACCTTTCAATACATTCTTCGTTTCACTCAGAAAACTCAAGATCCTGTGATTCCTTATCTCAAATATACCATCTTAATAGTTTTACTATATGATCCCGCACTTAATCGACAGAAATACACACCCGTACTTACCCCAAGCCCTTGACTATTCAATCCACCCCAATGAACATTATGGTAACCAGTAGCTTGTTGGCCATTGGCAATACGGACCACCTCCCGGCCATTTAAACCATATATGGTCATTGTTGCATCCGACATCTCTGGCAAAGCATAACTGATAGTTGTCGCTGGGTTGAAGGGGTTGGGATAGTTCTGCTGCAAAGCATAGTTCTGAGGAATCTGTGAATTGCTCTCAGCAAGCCCAACGTAGCCAAGTAATACACCGGTGTCTTCCCAGTAGGTCATACCCTGACTTTTAATCTTCACATCGAAATGGATCGGCGTCCCTTCTACGCAATTAGCAGAAGTGGTTAATGCCAGATATGACTGACCCATACGCACCTCTCCAGCTGGAATACTTTCAAACATTGCTATGGAATAGCCACCCAATAGAGTCGAATTTGTATCAGCAGGTTGGATATGAACAGAAATATCCTCAGCCGTAGTGATAGCCCCAAGGTTCTCAAGAAAAACGTCAAAATAAATGGCAGTATTAGGAGCTATTGCTCCCTGGGCTGGATGGAGCTGTACCAAAGATTCAATCTCTAATGGCCCCACAGTGGTAAACCTGGCTGCGGCTGGAATGGTACGACTGGTGCCCTCAGTAAGATCAGCCGCGGTCAAATCTATTGAATAAAATCCTTCGACAGTCTCTGTCTGCCAATCACCACCCCACAAACCATCATTTTCCAAACTATCAGCATGGTTTCCATCATCATAAAGATAAGCTGAATCAATCAGACTACTGTCGCTACTCATAATCTGGGCAAATACTGATAACTCATGGTTATTAGGGTTTTCGACCGATGCATTCACAGTAACCATATCCGTACCCGGATACGCATAAGTAGGATCTATAGAAACATCATGAGCGTGCGCCAGATTTTGAATCCACTCGATAGCTCTTTCCACTACCGTATCATGGCCCTGGGCTACATCTTCCTGGGTAAACCAGACCTCCTCATCGATTTCCAACTCTGTGTGTGTGAGATAGTTATTGGAATCACCTGCAAAGATGGCGTTGCTATGGGTGACCCCATACAACCAATCCGAATTTCCAGCCAAATTACCGACCGTACTACTCATGCCACTAAAACCTCCAGCAGTCGGTTTTCCAAACAGTCTGGTCATGGGATGGGATTTCATTCTTAAGGGATTAATATCACCCATGGATCCTCCTCCGGGGCCAGTTAACACAGCAATTGGTTTATCATAGAAACTTCCAGGATCACCCGGGATAGCCAAGTATTCAGCTGTCCATAATGGATGGTCACACATCTCAAAATGATTATTAGGATCTCCGCAGCGCTGGTCATAACGAATTGTTTCAATATTGGAATTAAACAACAAGCTTAAGCCTGAATATCCAGTGGTTACTTTGCCACCATAGTTGAGTCTATAGTCGAGGATCAATCCTGATGTCTCATGGATATTCATCAAGTTATCAAGCGCATCAAGAAACTCAGCCTCCAGATCAGCCTGCCAGGGAGGATTCCAACTAACAACATATATATATCCGATCTGGGTCCCTTCAACGATTCCCCAACTGACATAGTCACCCAATTCATAAACATATTGAATATCCTCTCCCGACCCAATATCCAGCCAGGGTACGCCAGGAATCGGTAATTGTTCATTACCCCAGATGAATCCACTTTGTCCAGCCAGAGCAGCAGTAGCATAATGCATGGTATCTCCAGTAGCATACTTAACTACATCCAGTGTATCAAAAAGATGCCAGTTCCATCCTGCACTCATTAAAAAGCCGTGGGTGTTGGCACTCTCAGTTGACCTTAAGTGCCGAATATTGTACAAAGGTAGTTCTGCCTCTAGCAACTCATGATAGAGCACCTTCCAGAGAATACCATCATAACCCAGGACAATATCACCAGGGATCAGGTCTAGGGGGTGATCTGGAAGGACATTATATACCAGCAATGTGCTGTCAGGTAAGGGGGTCAGGCTGGCACCAAAATGGGATTCATTTTCTCGCGCCCCTACAACAAACAGGGGGACACCTGGTTCAAGAGGTGTCGTCTGATTTACCGATAGATCTATAATGAATGTATGCATTTCATTAAAGGCTAAGGATAGCTGATTCATGATTGCTGCAAATCGTCCCCGACTCACACCGGCTTCAATCTCCGGGCGATAGAGAACCCAGAGGGAGTCCAGGTTTACATCCAGGTTCTGGAATGCAGCATATTCAGCGTTAAACGTATTCCAGGCTTCGTCAAACAGCACTAGTTTTTCTGCTGTTGGCAATCCTGGTCCCCAGGTTGAATCAATGAAACCCTGCCAGTTTTCTCTCGTGTAATGACCGATTCGTTTGGGTATGTGATTGAAATCAGATTGGGTAGTGCCTGAAACTACTCGCAGGTTATGTGGATCATTGTCCCAAACTGTTTGCCCATAACTGCTTGTGGTTATAAATATTAGATACATCACTGTGAATCCAAGCGAAAGCATTCTGAGTTTATTCATGATTGTTCCCTCAAGTGATTGATTTTAATCAGTTCTTGATTCTATTTATCTAAGATACGTCATCTTAATTGTCTGACTATACTCCCCTGCTACAATCCTGCAAAAATAGATTCCTGTACTCACCGGATTTCCGGTAGCATCATTCCCATTCCATTGCACTTCATAATTACCAGGAGGTTTCACATCATCCTGGAGCGTTATGACCTCCTGCCCCCGAATATCGAATACGGTCAGTTTGACTTGTTCTGCCCCAGGCAGGCTATACTGAATAGTGGTTGTCGGATTGAAGGGGTTGGGGTAGTTCTGCTCTAAAGTAAATGATTCAGGTATTGACGGTTCTTCATCATTGGACAAAACAAGCAGATCGTTCCGTATAATATACAATCCATCTTCCCTATCAGCCACATAGGCGTAATTGCCACTCACGGCAACGTCCAAAACTTCGTTACCCGTATCAAAGAAACCCACTTCCTGGGGAGAGGAAGGGTTGGAGACATCAATGATGCGTAGACCAACCAACCTTTCGACCACATAGACGTAACTACCGCTGACAGTAACACTCCTTGCGCCACCACCCGTACCCAAAAGACCCACTTCTTGCGGTGAGGATGGGCTGGATATATCTATAATGCGCACTCCCCCCACATAGGCATAACTGCCACTGACGGTAACGCTCCCTTCCCACAACCCCGCCATCTCAAAGGAACCCACTTCCTGTGGTGCGAAAGGGGTGGAAACGTCTATGATGTATAAACCAGACGTATACCCTCGCTGACTGGTTACATAAGCGTAAATCCCACTTACGGCAATACTAGTAGTATAGCTGCCATTAAAGAAAAAGCCCACTTCCTGGGGAGAAGAAGGATCAGAAATATCAATGATTAGCAACCCACCAGACCAAACGTCCAAATCCGACCACGTGACAGCTGCATAGACATAATTACCGTTGACAGCAACACCACTACACTTACCCCAAATATCATCATATATGCCCACTTCCTGCGGTGAGAAAGGGTTGGATATATCGATGATGCTTAAACTTCCACCCCACCGGGTGCCACAAGCCACATATGCGTAACTGCCACTAACGGTAACACCATAAGCATGATCACCCGTTTCAAAGTAGCCAACTTCCTGCGGAGAAGAAGGCGTGGAGGTATCTATGATGTGTAATCCACTATCACCAGCCATGTAGGCGTGACTACCGCTGATGGCAACGTCATGTGCACCAACTATAGTCACCTGTCCAATCATGCTTGTATTGTAGTTGTCTTGCCCAAATACATTGCTACACAAAATGATCAGAACCGGTACTACTGTTAGGTATTTTCGATTACGCATGATTTTCCCCTTTATCTAAGATTTCAATCAGTTCTGAGAATCAGACCCAAAATACAGATTGATCAGGAGCTTGAATACCACACAGGGAACATTCTTAATACATGAGGGAACATTTTTGGGGGTTTTAGGGGATTATTGTGAGAATTTGTATCTAGATGGAATCGGGCGGGTTTTTAATAATTAAAAATATGGTGATGGCAGGTAGAAGTGGCGCATTGCAATGCGCCCGTACATGTGTAATGCAAAGATTTATCCTGAATGGAAACCTGTCCTAATCCACGGTTTTGTGCTCCGCCATGAATTCTGTGGGTGATTGATCAAACTCATCCTGAAATGATCTTGCAAAATGGGAAGAGTTGCTAAAGCCGACCGTATAGGCAATCTCACTGATGGTCCCCTGCCGTTTGCGGAGCAGTTGAGCAGCACTTTTCAAGCGGATCAATCTAATGAATTCCATGCTGGTGCGACCGGTCAGGGCTTTAATTTTGCGATTCAAATGCTGGCGGCTCATGAAAATCTTACTGGAAAACATATCCACATTAAATTCTTCATCCATGAAATAATTCCTCACTATCACCGTGGCTTTTTCAAGGAACTGCTCATCCATGGAGGACAGATTAATGTTTTCTGGAAGCAGGCTGAGATCCTTTGTAAACCGTTGCCTCAGCAGTTCGCGCTGGTCAATCAGATTCTTGATTCGGACCAGTAGCTCATCCGCTTCAAATGGTTTAGTAAGATAATCATCAGCACCGGTTTCAAGACCTTCAAGCTTGCTCTCCAGATCAGCCTTAGCTGTTAACAGAATAACCGGGACATGACTGGTTCGTTCATCAAACTTAATCCGACGGCAGAACTCTACTCCATCCATTTTTGGCATCATCACATCAGAAACTATTATATCAGGAATGAGTTTTAGAGATTGCTCTAATCCATCTTCACCATCAACTGCTTCATGACACTGGTATCGCTCATTCAAATAGGAGCGGATATAGCTGCGCACATCCAGGTTATCTTCAACGATTAGCAAAATGGGCAGAGAATCATCCTCCTGATCTAATAGGGTTCCAAATGGCATGTCACTTTCCACTGGAATCTGATCTGTCGGTATATCAGAAGGTTGATTCTGATTAGGTTCAATAATCTCCCCTTTTGAGAGATGATCCCGTCCCAGAGGTAAGCAGATAGTAAATGTGGTTCCAGTACTTTCCTTGCTGATCACATCTATGGAGCCCTTGTGCAATTCCACTAGCTCCCTGGTAAGGGCCAGGCCGATACCTGTCCCCTCTTGCTCCCGTGTTTCACTATTATCGACCTGATAGAAACGGTCGAAGACTTTATCAAGACGTTCTGTAGGAATACCGATACCATTATCTGTAATTTCTAAACAAATCGCTCCTTCATTACTGAGATCCAATTCCTTTCTAGTGTTGATATTAACCTGAATATTACCCCCTGCTCCTGTGAATTTGAAAGCATTGGATAACAGATTATTGATAATTTTGGTAATAGCTTCCTTTTCAACAAAGACCTGGATATCTTCCAACTCACTATTAAAACTGAGAGTGATTTTATTACGCTCTGCTAATGAAGCGAAAGATAGAGTCAGACCTTTAATTAATGGTACAATATTGCGCTGTGAAACCTGGATTTTCATCTTCCCGGCTTCCAGTTTGGATAGGTCCAGGAGTTGAGTCACCAATTCCAGCAGACGTTTGGCTTGTCGCTGCATTAGAGTTAGATCCCGCTCAGATTCAGTATCTTTTACTCGTCCCAGCATCTTTGCAACCGGACCTAGGATCAGGGTCAGAGGCGTTCTGAACTCATGGGAAATATTGGCAAAGAAACGTGATTTAAGCTGATCCATTTCTGCAAAACGTTCTGCTTCGAGGTGATCCATTTCAGCCTGATACTGGAGTCGCAAGCGAGCCAGTCTAATCCTGTATAAAGTGGTAAAAGTACCCACAACCAACAGAAAATAGACGAAATACGCTATACTGGTCTTCCACCAGGGAGGTGTGATAACAATTCTAAGAGATGTACCTTCCTCATTCCAGACACCATCATTATTGGAGCCCTTTACACGGAATACATAATCCCCTGGATCAAGATTGGTATAGCTGGCTATGCAGTTTGAGGCGTCGGTATAGATCCAGTCCTGATTAAACCCTTCCATTTTGTAAGCGTATTGATTGCTCATGGATTTCTGATAATCCAGGGCTGCAAATTCAAAACTGAAGACATTTTGCTCATAACTCAACTCAATAACCTCAAGCTGGGATATCGTTTGGGGAATAGAGAAAGTATTGTTTGTATTTATCGTTACAGCAGGGTCTATGAGGACTGATTTATTAAATAATTTAAAATCAGTTAGTACAACGGGTGGAATATGGGGATTATCCAGCACATCATCAGGTATACTATCCGGGAAAAAAGTTGTCAATCCATCTGTAGTACCAAAAAGCAGTTCTCCATCAGGTCCTTTCTGACTCGTATTTTCTGTAAATCTATTACCTGGCAAGCCATCCCTGCTATCATAGTTTTTGAATGTTTTAGTTACAGGATCGAATTTTGAAAGGCCATCACCGGTACCCAGCCAGAGATTACCCCGGGTATCCTCCTGAATACTTTTAATAATATTGCTGGGCAAGCCATCTTCCTGGGTATAAGTGATAAAGCAGGTACTATCCGGATTCAGATTTCGCTGCATTAGATTTAGACCAAATTGGGTCGCGATCCAGATGTCACCTTTCGAGTCCTCAAATATATCGTTCACTCGATTGTTGCTAAGACTATTAGGGTTACTGGGATTATTGCTATGAATGCTAATGACTTCCCTTTGGATACGGTCAAATCTGATTAAACCAGATGATATAGTCCCTAATAGCAATTCATTTGAGAATTCTAACTTTGGATTAAGGAGCATGTTTATTGCATCCCCTGGAAAGTAGTGTGTAAATAACTCCGTCTTGCGATCGAGATGATCCAGACCACCCTGTGTAGCCAACCAAATCTGTCCATCTACATCACTCTGGATATCATAAGCAGGTATCCCAATGAGACCTTCTGAGACTTCTGGATAATCCGCATAGCTAACCATTTCATTCCGATACGGATCAAAAGCAGAAAACCATGCTTTAGTAGAATCAAACCTGGCAAGCCCCCGATCAGTCGCTAAATACAGATAACCGTCAGCTCCATTGTAGATATCATAAACCGTAACAAGTACCACTACCTCTTTATCCGGGGGAAAGAGACCAATACTATTCTTTTTGCGATCAATCAGGTTCAAGTCAAGATTTGTCCCTAACACCAACACATCGCGTGAGTCAACATATATTGCAGTAACCACATTTGAGATTAAGGAGTTTATCTCACCTGGATGATGTTGATAGTTTGTAAATGGTTTATTGCGTAGATTTAACCTGTAAACCCCATCAGGTGTACCGATCCAGAGCATATCTGAATTATCCAAAAATAGACAGTTCACCCAATTTGAATCCCAAATAGATTTATCCCCTGATTTCATATAGAAGCGTTTAAATTTCTCTGTCTCCCGGTCAAATCGATTTAGACCTGAGCCGGTGCCAATCCAGAGAAAGCCTCTGCTATCCTCGATCATTGAATTAGTCAAGCCATAACTGATACTTTCCTCATCTTCCTCTACATATTCATAGGAAACATGAGTTTTCTCAACTGTATTGTAATGGGTCAGCCATTGGCCCTCAGCATCGTACCAGAGCATATTTTCCGACTCATTGGGAGAACAATAAATAAAACCAAGACTATTGCTTATATCTGGGCGGAAAGCCAGAGGGTATGGTACTTCCTCAAAGCTAGCCTTAGCTGGATCATATTTAATAAAGTTGGTAGATGGGCTTCCCATTAATCCAATCCATAGCATTCCATTGCGATCAAAGCATACTTGATTTAGTATTCGATCTGTGATGATTTGTGTCATCTGCCCCGTTTCAGGTTTGAACATCTTTAGTCCATTTCCAGTCGCCAACCAGGTATTCCCTGATGAATCTTCAGCCAGATCGTAAATTACATTTCCCTTAATTATATTTTTACTGCGGATATCAGATTCACCTGAACTATCTATATAGCTGGTGAACTGCTCAGTTCTAAGATTCAGCTTATTAAGGCCAAAGCGAGTGCCGATCCATAGAAGCTGCTCCCCTCGGGCTTCCGATTTGATAATTTGCTGGATATTGTTGTTACTGATACTGTTAGGGTCCAATGGATCATTCCGAAACACCTTAAAAGAATGACCGTCATATCGGTTAAGACCGTCAACGGTCCCAAACCAGAGAAAGCCCTGATCATCCTGAACCATACAGGACACATTGTGGTGGGAAAGTCCCTGTTCTACAGAAAGATGCTCAAAACGGGGTGAGCTGGATTGTGCATGAAGAGAAAGTGTGATCCCCCAGAGTAATAAATAGAACGCAGCTTTTATGTGGCTACTTTTCATAATTATGCGAATGTATTGCACATAAGTTATACTGAATGTTTATAATGTAAATGGATAATCCCCTACAAGCTTCGAGCAACACTTTATGTCCCCACCATAGCAATAACTGTGTTTATTCTATATACTTTCTACCTGTAAAAGTCGTTGTTTAAACAACAATGAATTAGGCAAGATTTCTAAGGAGTAACTCTCCGGTGAATTTCCGGTTTGGGGCACTGATCTGGTTAACCCCGATTTTGCTGAATTGGCCACCTCCATTGGTGCAAAAGGATATAAAGTGACAGATAGAGCCCATCTCCAGGGAATATTACAAGAATTATTTACAACAGATGGTCCCGCCCTGGTAGAAATTGAAAGTGATGTTGCCTTAGTTTAGACTGATCATGTAAATCTGCTTACGTCGAAATTATTGGTGCGAGCTAGATTGTTTTTGGATCAGCAGTTACAGTCATCTCCAGCCTGCATGGATGGACATTGAACGGTCCCATAACTGCAATAAACACAGCAATCACCCTGCTTCGGTTTCAGTACTGTTTTGCAACTTTCACATTCATAGAAGAATTGACAGGTGTCTGTGGGCATTTCTTCCTTTTTTTCAAATCCACATTCTGGACACGTAATTGTGGAATGAGTGATAATCGTCATTCTGGTGTTCCTATTTCAAAAGGATTTTTGGGATCATTGCTCCACTCAAACCATCCTCCATCAAAAATTGACACATGCTCCCAGCCCATGAGCCAGGTACAAAACCAGGCTTCGCTGGCTCGCCAACCCGTCCCACAGTAAAAGGCTAAGTTTTTGTCAGGAGTAAGTTCAGACTCGAATAATATGGCTTCAATTTCACAGAGACTACGCATGCTGTCATCATGATTTCGATAATTTTCCATATGGTAAGCATCTGATCCACAATTTCCGAATACAGCCCCTGGAATCCGGCCTTTCTTCTCTATATAATGATAGCCACTCACCTCACCAATAAACTCTTCCCAGCTTCGGACACTAACCAATTCAGATTGAGGATCAGAGAGATATTGCTTCGCTTTATCAATCAGCGTGATGTATTCAGGATGCTCAGGAATTATTAAACGACTTGATTCAATTTTCGTAGGAAGTGTTTCATCTCTAGTGATACTACCACCTTCACGAATCCATGCATCCAAACCACCATCTAAAACATACACATCCCTAACTCCTGCGAACATGAGTAGCAAAGCAGCGCGCATTGAGGCTAGTTGACCTGCTTGCTGGCCAGGTTGCTCCTGTGACATATTTGGGTTGGCAGTACGGCCATAAAGAATAACCATACTATCCTTGTTGATTCCATGAGCGCATAACTCTTCTTCAAGCTCAGTGTTAGTCCGATGATTCCATGTCGTTTCATCCTCCAGGGCGAGTGTATCCAGCCAAATCGCTCCAGGGATATGTCCTTCATTATAATCTCCCCAATTATCAAAACTAACATGAGCCAGAACAATATCCTTCTCTGAACGATTTGAGCTCAAAATACGTTTTAACCATTCCGGGTGTACCAGGTGCTTATAGCGTGGGAGGCTTCTAACGGGCAATTCCTCATCTTCTAGATACGCAAGCATGCCACCCTCATGAATCGACAGTGAGTTGAAACCGAGTGACAGTAGTTTGTGTGCAGCAGTTTCAGTCTCATCCTCACTATATCCCGTAAGAATAATGTCTGTAGAGGAATGGATATCTTTACTTTGTAAAATGAGTAAAATTTTAGCTTGGCTAAGTTCGCTAAACCAACGCAGGGGAAAGGAAATAGCTTGTGGTATATGACCACCACGTTTTTCAGCCCGTAATGGCCAGCCGTTATGAGCGGCTGTTGGGCGTAAATCTATAATTTTAGTGGTAGGTGTAAAATGTTGTTTAATTAATTCCTTTGAAGTCAGCTTAGGGAAATTTGCCATTACATACCCCTGGTTAAGTAAATGGTCACAGTTTGTAGAGAGAGTGCGAAGTATCTGATGGGATAAGTTGTTATTTGAATTTCCATAGCTACATAATAACTATTTACATGACATTGACATGTAAAATGATTTGTTATGTCGGATTCGCATCTTTTGTTAGTTCGGATTAATGCGAGCGGGTAGTTCCTCAATGATTTATTAATCAGGGTTCGTGAGTTGTATAGAGACCCATTTCGTCATGGATACAACACAATCAATCTAGAGACACAAATAATGCATTGATGTGAGATTTTTCATCAATATCGACAAAGGGAGCATATCTCATAAATGTATGGATTCCTAAATTGTTAAGAAACCTCAATGTGCATCTATATTGTGTTTTTACACGATTTTAAAGCTGTTTATGTTCAATTATCATTATCCCTACTCATATCAATTTGTGATTCTGCAGCACATTGAGTAGTAAACAATTTTTAAGAATATTTAAGCATACTTCTCCTAAACATAGTGATGGTCTGGTATCGAAGTGAAATGTAAATCAGTCTGAATATTGATTAAATAATATTTATAAATTGTTGTTTACTTTCAATTTTTGTAGTTCATATTCCCTGCGACGGTCAGAAATGTCCAATCGGACGGAAATGCTTTTTGCAGCTGTATGTAAAAAAAGCCTGACTAAAAAAAGCCACCTGAAGGTGGTATGTTTAAGAAAGAGGTAAAAATGACTGATCAACTAGTCAACGGCGTGGTCAAATGGTTTAACGATTCAAAAGGCTACGGTTTTATTCAGCAGGAAGACGGTCCAGACGTATTTGTACATTATCGTGCAATCAACGGTTCAGGACATGTGTCATTGAAAGAAGGACAAAACGTTACTTTGAATGTCACACAGGGCGAAAAAGGTCCACAGGCAGAGAACGTTACTGCTGTATAATTCTTTATATTAAAGAATTTATAAGACGCCGGTCTCCTCAGGAGTACCGGCGTTTTTTTTACCCAATTTATTCCATCTTATAAGAAAATCTGAAAAGCTGGTGCAGTAACTATTGACCTGCCTTAGTTGGGTGCAACCAGGATGCTATCCAAGACATTATAGGATTTTGATGACTCTTCTGTCTCAACCCCAATCAAACCATCGGGTTCTAAAAATTCAGCACTATCCGCTGGAGCAGGCATTCCAGGAAGCCGCAGTGTCTGTTGATCACTTGTAGCTAGATTTTCAGAACCGCTGCAATTGAAAAGGATAAAACCTAGAACGAGTATGATCCATAATAAGTGAATATGCTTCATTGATACAAACTCCCTTCCCCACTTAAGGTTAGTACCCCTTCAGAATGCTTTATAACCAGTATCCACCAAGAGGTTTTTCATTTTTCTAGCCTCAGTAACCAGAGCATCGCAGCGCTCATTTTCAATATTACCGGCATGACCCTTGACCCAACGGAATTCAACCTGATGTCCATCAAGCAATTCGATGAGGACTTCCCAGAGATCTACATTTACAGGGCGCTTACCGTCTGACTTCTTCCAGCCCCGTTGTTTCCAGCCATAAACCCAGCGTTTGGTGATGGAATCAACAACATATTTTGAATCCGTATGCAGAAGAACTTCAGAGGATCCATTCAGCGACTGCAAAGCAACAATTACGGCCATCATTTCCATGCGGTTATTGGTGGTTAATTGGTATCCTGCAGATAACTCTTTGCGCCGCTTACCTTGTTGCAGGACCACACCGTAGCCCCCTACCCCCGGGTTGGGAGACGCTCCGCCATCAGTGTGAATGATGATTTTCCCGTTGGGTTTTGTGAGGGATAAATTTGAGGTGTTTGATCCATTGTCAGTTTGTGCCTTGATAAGATCAATAAGAATTTGGGCTACTGGTTCTTTTGCATTTAGAACGCATTCCCGGAGCCATGCAATAGCAGCGGCCTGGCTGGGAAAACTTTTATAAGTTGCGCCTTTGAATCCTTTTACCTGGAGAGAAGCTTCATCCCAGGAATCAAAAAGACCAGGTTGATGTCCCTGGAATACAGCATAAACTTTTTTACTCATACTTGCTTGGAGTAAGGCGAGATGTGAAGTCTGTTTTGGGTGTTTTTACTCATACCAGGAATTTGAATAGAATAAATGCTGCTCCAAGGATAAAGATAGCACCAAAAAATCGATGGTAATGTAGCACAAAATTATCAAAGCCATGGTTCATCTTTTCTAGCGGGAGTAGGATGAGTCGAGTTGATACCCATTTATTAAGCGTCTTGTTGATATGTTTCAATTTATCAGGACTAAAGGCCAGAAATCCCCAGACGGGGAATCCCAAAATGATGCTAACGATGAGAAACCACTTTATTGATTCCAGTAGTATCCCCAAACCCATACCCATTTCAATGTCATGGGTCGAGGCAAGCACTTCATTCGCATCGGGCATGCGCGTTATGATTAAAAACAATCCGATCAGAGAAACAATCATCATCGTCACACCTACGGGTACATGATTACTGAAGTAAAATGAATCTGTCTCATGCATAACATCTAGAGGTTTGGTGCTTTTTCTTCCTGAATACCACTTATTACCTGATGTGGACCAATTGGATATCTGTTCCGGTTTATAGAATAAAATCGAACCCATACCGAGTGCAAATAAGGCACCTACAATAAAGAATAGTTCGACCATTTCGAGATACATTTCAGTCATGCTGAGCCTCCCACAAAATTACACCAGGTCATGTTATTGAGCTTGACCAAAGTAATTAATCTATTCACACATTCCAACGGCTTGCTTTAATTCAATTTAAAGACTAGGCGAATTCATTTTTTCATTGTAATCAGCAGCATTAGAATGCATCCTGCACGCGCTTTTTTAACTGTTTAATTTTGTGGTGTTTCCGATGGGGAAATCCACGTTGAAAGGACATAAATGCGCAAAGAGAATTTTAGAAATATCGCCATCATTGCTCACGTTGATCATGGCAAAACCACTCTGGTTGATGGTATGCTAAGACAGAGCGGAATTTTTCGTGAGAATCAGGAGCTCACGGATAGAGTCATGGACAATATGGATCTGGAACGAGAACGCGGTATTACCATTAGCGCAAAAAATACTGCTATTGAATACTCCGGTGTAAAAATCAATATCATTGATACACCGGGACACGCCGATTTTGGCGGCGAAGTTGAGCGTGGATTAAACCTTGTGGATGGAGCTATGCTGTTGGTTGATGCCAGCGAAGGCCCCCTACCTCAAACAAGATTTGTAGTTAAAAAAGCTCTGGAAAAAGATCTGCGTATCATCCTGGTCATCAATAAAATTGATCGAGCTGATTCACGAATTGCTGAAGTCATCGATGAAGTCTTTGATCTATTTATTGATCTGGATGCAACAGAAGAGCAGATCGACTTCCCCATATTATATACAATCGCCAAGGATGGTGTAGCTCATGCAGAGCTTGAAGATGGTTCAACTGATCTGCGTCCACTCTTCGATACCATTATTGACTATATCCAGGGTCCTGAGGCCATCGATGATCATGTACCTCAATTCCTCATTGCCAATCTTGATTATGATGCCTATGTCGGACAGATTGCTATCGGTCGACTGAAGAACGGCGCGCTCAAGATGGGTACCAACTATCTACTGGCAGGTGAACACAAACAGACACCTAATGTAAAATTTTCAGCCCTATATACTTTTGAGGGACTTCGTCGCCAGCAGGTTGAGGAAGTTGAAGCAGGTGATATCATCGCCTTTGCTGGCATTGATAGCATTACAATTGGTGATACGATCACCTCAATCGAAAATCCAGCATTGTTGCCACGTATTCATGTAGATGAACCGACGGTATCGATGATTTTCTATGTCAACACAAGCCCCTTTGCAGGCCAGGATGGTAAATACCTGACTTCCAGACACATTCTTGCCCGTTTGGATAAGGAAATGCGTCTCAACGTGGCCTTACAAATTGAGCAGATCAAGGGTCGGGCGGATGCCTTTGAAGTTAGAGGACGTGGTGAGCTGCAAATGGCAGTGCTTATCGAGACCATGCGTCGCGAAGGCTATGAGTTTATGGTTTCCAAACCCCGTGTTATCACCAAAGAAATAGATGGGAAGGTTTCGGAACCCGTTGAAATGCTTTATCTGGATATTCCTGAAGATTTTGTGGGAGTCATGTCCGAAAAACTATCAATCCGTAAAGGGCGAATGGTCAATATCATCAATCATGGAAGTGGTCGTGTGAACCTGGAATTCAGGATTCCATCCAGAGGACTGATTGGTTTTCGTACCACCTTTATGACCGATACAAAAGGTGCAGGTGTGATGAATACCATCATGGAAGGTTATGAACCATGGTTTGGACCTATCCCCCAAAGAAATACTGGCGCTCTTGTTTCAGATCGTCCTGGCAAAGTCACAGCTTATGCAAGTCTAAGTATGGAAGATCGTGGGGAGCTCCAAATTGAAGTGGGAACCCATGTTTATGGTGGAATGGTTATTGGTGAGCGAAATCGTCCTGGAGACTTGGATGTGAACATAACACGTGAGAAAAAACTGACCAATATGCGTAGTGCTAATGCGGATGCTACGGTGACGCTTAGAAAACCACATTTAATGACCTTAGATGAGTCGATTGAATTTATTTCCGAGAATGAACTGGTCGAGATCACTCCAGACAATATTCGTATCCGCAAAATGGAACTTGATCCACAAAAACGTCTTTCCCAAATGAGGAAAGAAAAACGAATTGACGATTGATGAATTTCCAATATCAGAAGACCAATAGCTATTTTGCTCAGGTAGCCAACGGTCTCGAAGAAATGGCCGCTTCCGAGATTGAAAATCTCGGTGCTTCCAAAGTTAATCAACGTTTCAGAGGTTTACAGTTCACTGCGGATACAGAAGCCATTTATAGAATTAATTATGGTTCGAGACTGCTTACCAGAATATTAGCACCTCTGATCTCCTTTGATTGTCACAGCACAAAATATCTGTACAAGACCGCCATGGAAATCCCCTGGGAAGAGCTCTTCGGAGCTGATCAGACCTTTGCCATATTTTCCCAGGTCAGTAATAGTGCAATCACTCATTCACAATATGCTTCACTCAAGCTGAAGGATGCCATTGTAGATCGTTTTCGGGAGAAAACGAAACGTCGACCCAATGTTGAGTCAAAATATCCTGACATCTGGTTCAATCTCCATATTGAGAACAATCGGGCTGTTATCAGTCTGGATACCAGTGGAGGCTCATTGCATCGCAGGGGTTATCGTCTGGATACAGTGGAAGCTCCTATGCAGGAAACTCTGGCCGCAGCCATTATTCAAATGACCAAATGGGATGGTAAGACCACATTTATTGATCCTATGTGTGGCTCAGGGACCCTCCCCGCTGAAGCTTATATGTCACTCACCAACCTTCCCTCAGGCTATTTTCGAAAAAGATTTGGGTTTATGAAAATGCCCGATTTCAACAGGGGTCTCTGGACACATGTACGCAAAGAGATGGATAGCGCCTTTGATGCCCCCGAGGATATTCCCATTCAAGCATCTGATGTGGACCCCAGTGCCCTGAGAGTGGCCAAACGAAATCTCTCCCACTTACCACGTGGAGTCGAGATCTACACCCATCGTAAAGATTACCAGGAGATTACAATTCCCCAGGGAGCCACTCTGGTCATGAATCCACCTTATGGCATTCGGCTGCAAACTGGTGAAGATTTATCCACCATGTATAAGGAAATGGGCGATTGGATGAAGCAGAAATGTACAGGAAGTGAGGTCTATATCTATTTCGGTGAACGGAAATACTTGAAAAATATTGGCCTGCGCCCTGAATGGAAACGACCGTTGAGAAATGGCGGTTTAGATGGACGTCTCGCTAAATTTGTGATGTATTAAACATATCGATTGACAAAGCATGCACCACCGGATAACGTAAGACTGATTTTTGTAAACGTCTCCTAGCACAAGGAAGCCCGTGAAAGTCGGGCACAGTCGCGCTACTGTAACCAGGGACAATGCTGATAAAGGCCACTTCAAATTGAGGGAAGGCGTCAGCGGAGGATGATCTGGAAGTCAGGATACTTGTCTAAGAGAATTACCATGAACCTTCGCGAGAAAAGGGACCTGCATGATGCGCCTGAGAACCAGGACACATTCAAAAAAAAGCCCCAACTTGAGACGGGGCTTTTTTTATGCTCTGTTATTGTTGCACTTTTCTTTTCTCTCTGCCTTTTCAGCCCCTGCGACTCTACCTATTCATCACACAATCTACGGCCAGACGCTTGACCAGGACAGTCAATCTATTCCGTTTGTATCGCTTATATTTACACCCTCAAACGTATTTATTCTATCCGATGAGAATGGTTACTTCTGGTACTCAGCTCAACTCTCAGAAAATGACTCCGTTATGGTGCAGCGCATTGGATATGAGAGCCAAACTTTTTCCATAAAATCACTTCTCCGAGATAGTAACATCAGACTTTCCCCAGTCATTCTCTCCCTGGAGAGTATTGAAATCCTGGCTGAGAATAAATCACCTACGGGAACAGTTCTAGCCCCAATCAGCCGCTTTTCTAAATCCAGTGGATCTGGCAGTATTGATCATAGCAAAATGCTTGGGCGCATTCCAGGAATTTCCATCAAAAGTTATGGGGGACCAGCAGGTATCAGTACCCTAAGTATGGATGGAGGTCCCAGTTCTCACACAAAAGTATTAATCGATGGTATCGATATTACCTCGGCCCAAAATGGAGAAGCTGACATCTCACAACTCCCACTCCCCTTTGTGGAAAGGATGAGTTACATCCCCTATGATATTTCCCACAGCACGAGCGGAGGAAGTGATGGGATCGTCAAGTTGGGATCCGGGGAGCAAAAGAGTCACTTGAGTATCAGTAATGGTAGTTTTGGTCATCAGGCATACGATGTTAATCTCAGAAAGCAAATTTCCGGTATTTGGACCTCACTTCAATTTGGGCAACGTCGTGAAGCAGGCAACTACAGAGTATTCTGGGATCACGAAAGCAGTTTTCGTAAAAATAATGACCTGGACCAGCGTTTTGTCTCATTAAAACTACGTAAGATGCTTCGTCCAGATCTGTTCTGGCAGTTGACTGCTCTTGAGTCACAACAATCCCGTGGAGTTGCTGGCCTGGTTTGGTCACCAGACACCTTGTCCCATCGGGAGGATCAACTCAAACTCATTGGGTTTGCTCTGAGTTGGATTCGTCCCTCAGGCAGCACCCGTTTGCAGCTTTCGTTACGTAATTCTCATGAAAATTATGTTAATCCATTATTAAATCTGGATAGTGATCATAAGCTCTCCAGTTACCACTTGAATATCAGTAATATGCAATCCTATGCCAGGGGAATCGAATTGCTCACTGATCTCGCATTAAGTCAGGATGAGATCCAGAGTAGCGCAACAAGTGCTCATAAACGGATGAGCTATGCCGCGTCAATTAAGCCTGGCTTTCAACTGATCAAAAACCTTAAGGTTGTCCCATCTTTGAAATTCCAGGCAAGTCCGGGTCTATTTGAGCAAGTCCTGGCAGACCTCCAGATTCAGATTCCACTTAGGTGGGGACCATTGACAAAAATTGCTGCCAGCCGGGGAGATATGTATCGTTACCCTAGTTTTAATGATCTGTATTGGTGGCCAGGCGGCAATCCAGATCTCCTAGCAGAGGAGACTCAGGTAACAACTGCCCAAATACAATTTGACCTCGACGATCTGGGTCAGTTCATGTTCCAGTGGCAAAAGAAAGAAAGTGCCAATTTGATCCAATGGATGCCGGTTCACTCTTACTGGCAACCAGAAAATGTTCAGTCTGCTGATCGGGAGAGCAGCAAGCTTATCTGGCAACTGAACAAGCCCCTTTGGCGGCTCTCGACTTTTGCTCATCTCAGCCTGATTCATACCTTTGATGAGATTCGTCAGAAACCCATGCGCTATGCCCCCACTCAAACATCAGCTTTCGGAATAAACTGGTCTCCATCAAAATTTGAAATCAACCTCCAGTATAATTATGTATCTGATCGGATCAGCATGTATGATTATCCCCTGGACACGATCCTGAAAGCTGCAGAATTATGGTCATTAAGTGTAGCACACACCTGGAGTGCCGCTTTTGGAGGGCTTACCCTGGTAATTGCTGGCGATAATCTACTGGATGTCCAGTATGAAAGCATACGCGGGTATCCTGAACCCGGACGCTCAATGCGCGTTACTGCCACCTTTAATTTTGAATGATAGCAGAGACTTTATTTAGTATCTCCATAAACGAATACATCAAATGATAGACAAGGAAACAACTGTGAAGACAATCTTACGATCATTAATTCTTACTACCCTCTTATTCCTCATCATTAAGCCTTCGATTGCTGGAGATTATTACGTTCTTTGTGAAGGCAACTTCGGGCAAGCAAATTCATCCTTATGGTCCCTTGATGAATCTCTTGCGACTTTGGATGGCCCCCTGATTTGGGATACGGGGAGCAATCCCCTGGGTGATGTGGGTCAATCCTTCTCACTTTACGATCATAAATTGTACATCATCATGAATAACTCGCATAAAGTTCGGGTTCTGGATTTAGAAAATGGTCCCAGCCAGTTAGAAGATATTGATCTCGCCGGTGCCAGCCCCCGTTACATGAAAATTCAAAGATCCCCGGAACGTGGATTCATAAGTAGTTGGAGTCTTGAAGCACTCCTTATTATTGATCTCACTACGAATACAGTGGTGGATACCTTTCTCATGGCTGGTCTCCCTGAGGAATTGCTGATTGATGGCGATCAATTGTTCGTTTCCATGAACATCCAGGCTGACTATAGCTCAGATAATAGGGTAATCCAATTGGATATTAGTTCACCGACTCCGGAAGTGATTGAGACATATGAGGTAACTCCTGGTCCTGGGTCAATGGCTCTCTCCAACAATAATCTCTATGTGACCTCGGTTTACTACAATGATGCCTGGGAGATTTTTACCGGGACTTCCAGAATCGATCTACAAACAGGAGCTATCCTGGCTGTCGACCAGGGCACCTACAATAGTGATCGAGTTGATATCGCAATTATTAATGATGTGCCCCATCGTACCTATGCCAGCTCCATCGTACCGCTTGATTCTGATCTAAATTTAGTAACAGATCAGGCCATAGCGCATACCGATGACTTCATCTCCTTTAATGTTCAGAATGGCAGTATTATTGTTGGTTCCAGCGATTATGTTGCCCCTGATATACTTGAGATCTACTCATTGGATGGGCAGAGCCTGTCAAGTTTTACGGTAGGCGCCCTCCCTGATGATGTGGTGTTTTATGATGCGAATGTAGTTGCCCTGGATGATGCACCAGAACTTCCCAGTTCAAACGCGCTGGGAAATGCCTTCCCCAATCCTTTCAATCCAAGCACCAGTATCCCTTTTCAGCTTGAAGAGGCGGGCCAAACTACTTTGAGATTATATAATGCGCAGGGGCAATTGGTTACGACCCTGATGAATTCGGCACTGGAACAGGGAAATTATACACTGACCTGGAATGGCACCAATGATCTTGGAAGAGGCGTTCCCAGTGGTATCTACTTTGCAT
Source organism: Fidelibacterota bacterium (assembly GCA_018650795.1). GTDB lineage: Bacteria > Fidelibacterota > UBA8477 > UBA8477 > JABMPR01 > JABMPR01. Next base: position 123,503 of record JABIFG010000118.1, on the reverse strand, counting down.
TTTTGAGTACTGGTTCAACCAAATCGGTTATTAAACTTAATTTGATCAAGTAGTCCCAGCCGGTCTGGACATTGAGTTCACCGAAATGTCCAGACCATTGCGCAGATCATGGACTTCGGTGGGCTCTGCCTCTAGTGACCCTAAACTCAGAACTACAATTGATATAAATTTTTCCTTTCCCCAACCCACTTCAGCTTTAAAATAAAGCCGCCAATAGTCACCACATGTTATTCACAGAAGGGTTTTTCATGAAACGATCTACTGCTGGTATTCTTGCATTCGCAACAATCACGTTTTTCCTATATGCATTCGGAGTTGATTTCTTTGATGCAATCTGGTCTTTTCCCTCTGAGCGGGCGGTTCCATTTATGGTCTTGGCTCTGGTTGGTTCTGGAATTTATGTGACGATTTATCTTGGATTTCCTCAGATCAAACGCTTCTGGCATGGAGTTCAAGTCACCATGGGTATCTATGATAATCCGGATGATGAAGGTGACTTGAATCATTTCCGCGCCTTAACAACTGCCCTTTCAGCCACAGTAGGGATTGGCAATATAGCTGGTGTGGGGATTGCCATCTATTATGGTGGACCCGGAGCTCTGCTCTGGATGTGGATTACTGCCTTTTTTGGAACCACTTTAAAATTTGCTGAAAGTACGCTTGCTTTAAAGTATAGAGAGATGGACATCAATGGAGATACCGCTGGTGGTCCCATGTATACGATTGAAAACGGTCTGGGTAAAAATTGGAGATGGCTCGCTGTGGCATTTGCCGCCTTCACCATCATCTGTTCCATGGCGACTGGAAACGCCATCCAGTCATTCACCGTCTCCGATCAGATTTACTCTGAAGTATCACAAGTGGTCGGTTCAACACACTGGCTTACACTTAAGCATTTAGTTTTTGAGGGATTTGAAGTTTCCGTTCAGCAAATAATTAACGGTTTGATCATGGCCACGCTGGTGGGTCTAGTAATAATCGGTGGAATCAAGCGTATTGGTAAAGTGACTGGATATCTCGCTCCCATTATGGCTGGAGTTTATATTTTTGCTGCGCTACTAATTCTACTCTCACATTTTGATCAAATCGCAAACTCATTTGGCTTGATCTTCAAAATGGCCATTAATCCACCGGCTATGGCAGGTGGTGTTGGCGGTGGTGTGCTTTTGGTTATGCTCCATGGTATTAAAAGAGGATTGTACTCCAATGAAGCCGGTCAGGGAAGTGCAGCTATTGCCCATTCCACTGCCAAGACGAATCAACCGGTGCGAGAGGGTGCTGTGGCTATGCTAGGGCCTTTTATTGACACTATCCTTATCTGTACCTTAACAGGACTGGCTATCATCTCCACCGGCGCCTGGGAACACACTGAATTTTTTGTCCGAATCAGTGTTCAAGATGCAACCCTGGCAGATTCCATTGTAGCTTCAGGAGTTTTCGAGGGCCGTGAGCTCTTAAATAGCAGTTTATTAACTTCCTTTGCATTTAAAGAAGGCCTGAGCTGGATGATCGGTTGGGGTGATAAAATTATTACCATTTCAATCCTGCTCTTTGCACTTTCGACAGCCATCAGTTGGTCATTTTATGGTGATCGGTCTACAGAATACCTGTTTGGACCCAAAGCCATTCTACCCTATCGCAGCGTCTATGTCTTCTTCGTCTTCTTAGGAGGAATTGCTGGTCTGGATGCAGTCTGGAAATTTGGAGATGCAGCTCTGGGCTTCATGACACTACCCAACCTGTTAGCGATTATTCTTTTATCCAGAAAACTGAAGACCATGACCAATGAATATTTTGATCAAGAGCATGTCCCGTATAAATAAATTCAGGACATTGAGGTGGCTGCTGAGCCCCGTCGAAGTGCTCTCGAAATGTCCTCCTTTCCCAGGCTTCGACATGGTCCGCCTCTGGCGTTGATTTCACCTCATGTGCTTTGATTGATATGGATAATAATTTAGACCAACTCATTAAAGACGCAGGCACTATTGCCAAGTCTGCAGGTGAGATCATCCTCGAGTTGAACTCTCATGAAAGGCAAATTTCCTATAAGAGTGCCCGTGATATGGTAACTGAGGTGGATCAAGCTTCAGAAAACTATATCGTATCAGAGATCAATCGACTCTATCCTGAGCATGAGATTTTGGCTGAAGAAGGTGGTGCATCTACCCCAAACCAGTCCCCCTATAAGTGGATTATTGATCCCCTCGATGGAACCACCAATTTTGTACATGGATTTCCAGTATTTGCCGTATCCATCGGAATACAGTTTGAAAACGAACTCTTTGCAGCAGCTGTCTTCGATCCAAACCGCCATGAACTCTTTACTGCTGGCAGGGATCGAGGTGCTTTTTTGAATGGAGAACCGATTTCCGTGAGTAAGACTCACGAATTGGGCAAATCTTTAATGGCTACAGGATTCTCATATTTCAATGATGATTATTTCAAACTTAATATGGAGTTATGGGCTTCAATTTATGGTAAAACTCAGGGACTGAGACGGGCTGGGGCAGCTGCCATTGACCTGGCCTGGCTGGCCTGTGGTAGATTAGATGGGCTGTGGGAATTCAGTCTAAAGCCATGGGATATCGCAGCAGGAGCATTGTTGGTCAAAGAGGCTGGTGGACTAGTTTCAGGACCTCTGGGAGAGGATCTGGATTTATCTACAGGACATATCATTGCAGCCAATCCCAGCATTCATCCCCACATCATTAAGGAAATCAGCCTGTTTAAACACAGACTTTAGACAACCAGGATTAGGCGCTTAGATGTTACTCACTGGCATATTGCAGATTGAATTACACCTGCCGGCTGCACAGAGTTTGAAGCAAAAACGCAGTGTGGTCAAAAGCTTAAAGGATAGACTACGTTCCCGCTATAATGTTTCAGTTTCAGAGTTTGACTATCTGGATAAATGGCAACATGCTGCAATAGCTGTTGCGATGGTCTCTACAGACAAAGCCTATCTTGATTCAAGATTTCAATCGATATCACATTTTATTGATGATGAAATAATAGGTCATGCTTACATCCTGAAGTCTGAGCTAACAATTCTCTAAGTTTCACGATTCGAAGTAAATGCTCAACATGTCGTTTCCAAACGGAATGACTAACCCTACTTTTTTTTGGGGTTTTTCCAGTAGACTTCCTGGTTACCGCTGCGATGATTTTCAAAACGGGCCATAACAAATAATAAATCAGAGAGACGGTTCATATATTTGATGATTTCAGGCGCAACATCATCGCTTTGAGCAAGTGCAATTATTACGCGTTCAGCCCTACGACATACCGTGCGAGCCAAATGGAGCGTTGCTGCGGATTTTGTACCACCAGGTAGGATAAATTCTTCAAGAGCCGGGAGTTCAACATTCAAGTCATCGATGTGTTGTTCCAGATCAAGAATATGCTGCTGTGTAACTAAGTCAGTAATCATTCCAGCAGAGGCCAGCTCACCTCCCAGGTCAAATAAAGTATGTTGGATATGTGAAAGAATCTGGACAAGTTTTATATCTGGATCCTGGGTAAGCACCAGCCCGATGATGCTATTTAGTTCATCCACATCACCATATGCGCTTACTCTCAGTGAGTCCTTTGAGACTTCATCTCCATTTGCCAGACGAGTCTTTCCTTGATCACCTGAGCGTGTATATATTTTGGTGAGTCTCATTTTTAATTACCCCTATTTTGTTTCAATTCGTCAGCTGAGAATATTTCTACTGACAATTTCCAGCAGGACAACCGCTGCCCATAAGATAGTGAATACTACCGTAGACCATATGGATAGAGACGGTCTGAGTATCCGATACTCACGCTCTACTCTTGTGAAAAGAATTCGTATGAGATTCGCTGTCCATCCCACACCCGCAACGACGATACCAATGAGCATACCAGTTACTACCCAGGAATCTCCGGCAATATAGACCAATGGATAGCACGCAAAAAATACGGAGACCAGTATAACACTACTTGTGAATCGTGGACGCTCCAATACCAGTCCACTTAAACCCGCTTTGTCCAGACCCTCATTTTCTCTGGATTCAATCATCACAAACAGACCTATTAAGGAGACGAATAAAAGAATTCTCTGCAATCCTATCAACTCTTGAGATGGCAGGAAGAAATTTTCAAACCCAGTTCCCAGTAACAAGGTTTCCTGAGCCAGGAATAGATACAGAAATTGTTTGGTAATACTCCTGCTACGGAGTCCAAATACCAACAAGCCAATCATCGTCGCAAGAATGAGCATCAACTGGGTACGTGAAGGTGGAAATACGTTTGAAATATCGAGAATATGCCCTGGAATACCTGATAATGTATAATGACCATACCATACGATGAGCATGCCATAAAGAGCAATAAGGGGCGCAGGAACACTTAAACGGGGCCAACGTTTTTCAAGATGAACAACAAGGATAACCAGGAAGAATAGATCAGGAAGAAGTTGAACCTGAGGCTCCCAAAGACCCATAATAGCCGAGATAAACCAGACCCAGAGTAGATTTTTCTCTACCGTGCTGAGGGAGTATGAGTTATCAGTGACAGTTCTTTCAAGTTCCAGTATGAGCAACATGCTTCCACCCATAATCAGAAATCTGGCTAAACTCCAATCGAGAAACAATGAATGTGAGAGCGGAGCCAACACTACTGCAGCCAAAAACAGAATTATTGAATACATGTGAGCTGAATTTTTTGAAGTCCCTGAATAGTAAGCACTCAGGTGCAGTGCAAAAAGCATCATCCCAAGATGAAAGATAACCCCAGGGGCAACCATGGGCAGCTTTAGCTGTGGGAGTAGGCCAACAACCAGCAAAATGATTGTTACAAATGCTAATTGGTGTTGTCGGCTGGCCGAAATGAATTTTCCTGAATATTTTAGGAGAATTCCGGATAATAACAGGTAACCCGTTACCATCGCACTGATTATTTCAACTTGCTCCATGTTCTGGATTTACACTTTACCTACAGTTCAAAGGGATCGTCAATTAACTCCATGTAAACATTATTGGTATCATCATGGAAGGATAATTTGATGTAATGTCGACGGGTCTTATCAAAGATATCATCCCCTTTTTCTGTGCAAAAAAGAATGATATGTCCTTTATAATTCCCATATTCCCGCTTTAGCTCTTTATGGTTGACAAAGATCAGGTTTGTGTAATTCTCACCTTCCCTGATATGTAGGTCTCCCTTTTTATCACTAAAATCCGTAATTACATCAGGTTTTGACACGAGAGACATATCTTTGCCAATCCAAACGCTCAAAAGTTCCAGATGAAATGGAAGAAAGATGGAATTTTTGATTAAGAAGCCCTTTTGCTTAGCGTCCATGGCCTGTTTTATGGTTCTGCTCATTATATTTCTCCTGCTATTTTTTTTTAAAGATTAAAAAAGACCCACCAAACGACAAAAAAGATCGGCAGCAGGATTGGTATTGAATATTTGAATACATATCCCAGGAAACTGGGCACATCCACTCCAGCCTGTTCGGCAATATTTTTCACCATAAAATTGGGCGCATTCCCAATATAAGTCATAGCACCGAAGAATACGGCAGCCACTGAAATGGCCATGAGATAAACTATGGAGTTCGAATCTCCGGCTACCGGTGAATCAACACCTGCTGCAAAATGCTGTACATCGTTGATCGAGCCAATATCCAGACCGAATTTGCCTAGAGATCCAGCTAGAAAATTCAAATAGGTCGGTGCATTGTCCAAAACACCAGAAAGTGACCCTGTGAACCAGTAGAAACGAGATACTGTAAATTCAGCCGCATGATCTCTGGCATAAGACCCAATAAGCTGAAGTGCCGGAATCATTGTAGCAAAGATACCGATAAATAGATAGGCAACTTCCTTAATCGGTTCAAAATTGAATTCATTCCCCCTTAAAGCTTCTTTGTCACCCGTCTTATAAGCAAGGAAAGCGACGCTAAACATAATGATTTCTCTAATGCCAAAGGGGACATGGAACATTTTCTGTAAGCTTGGGAATCCATTAATCACCGCTGGATCCATAAACACTGAAATGATGACAATTCCCAGATAGATAAAGTTCTTACTGCCGTGAATTTCTACTGTCCTACCCTCTTTAGGTACAATACTGCTGGCAGGGGTCCTCATGTCAAATGCCATAAACACACCGATCACGGCCAAAGTAGTAACCAGCCAGATATGCCATACATGACCAATCACCCAGAAGAAGGGCACACCCTTAAGAAAACCTAAGAATAGCGGAGGGTCTCCAATCGGTGTAAGACCACCACCAATATTACTTACAACAAATATAAAGAAAATGACGTGGTATGGTTTCAGCCGTCCCTCGTTCAAACGCATAAAGGGTCGAATTAACAGCATAGAGGCACCTGTAGTACCGATAAAATTGGAGAGTATGGCTCCCCCCAATAAAATGAGTCCATTCACCCAGGGCTTCCCTGCAGCATTAAATTTGACCAGAATCCCACCTGAAGCCACAAAGAGGGCTGTTAGCAGAGCGATAAAGGATATGTACTCCTCAAGTGTATGCATGAGACTGAGTACCCCATGATCCATCAGAAATCCATAATAGACGGCCACAAAAGCCCCCAGGGCCATGGCAAATTTTGGATAGTGATGTTCCCACAAGTGGGGATAAAAGAGAGGACCTGTAGCAATCATGATTAATAAAATGATAAATGGGGCGACCAACCAGACCGGTGGCAAACCACCATGATGTGCAGCTTCAGCCTCCTGATGAATATCACCTTCATGGCTAACTATTTCTCCGCTGGCAGTCTGCTCGCTGATGCTGATATGCTCCTCTGCCATCACCGGACTGATAATTAACAGAGCCAATAATATTAGTTTTCCAAAAACAAACGTCCTCATGCTTCATTCCCTTTAAATTCAAATCGATTTGTCCGTATATATGTGTAAATCGACTCTGATTCGCTCCCTTTGAACATTTCGTTCATATTTTCCCAGAAAGAATCGAGTCTCATTTTGTATTTCTTTTCATAAAGATAGGCTTGAATCAGCATATCCAATTTGTCAATTCGCTTGACTACTTTTGCCTCAGGAGATTTAACAGCCTCAAAATCTTCCCAAAGATCAAGGAAGTAATCACCTTCCTGAACCCCGTTCACAATCTGATTTATTGCAGATGCTTCGGCGGCATATTTTGTCGCTTCTGGAACACCATCATGTGGAGTTAGATCACCAACGATGGACTCTGCAATATCATGTACCAAAGCCATACTCAATGCTCTTTCAACATTCACACCATTTGACAGTAAAACAGTTCGAAGGTGAAGAATGAGAATTGACATCCCATAACTATGGGCAGCAATCGATTCAACACCACTTTCAGCAATTCCAGATTGTAACCATCCCGATCTTGGAATAGCCTTGAGCTGATAGATATGCTCCAGACTTGATATCAGATCATATGTTTGATCGTTTTTGTCGGCATCATTCATAAGCTGAGAAGATAGAATAAAGGGGAGTGAATACTAAAAGATTTGCCAATTATCGAAACATAGGCACGTTCTTAGTTAGGTATGATATGGTACCCAATTGTGGAGGTCACTATCGAGACTATTGCATCTAACTATCTATGTATCAGCGGTTAAAGAGTATCTCATCAAGCACCTTGATGTAATAATATCAATGTTTCACACTTAAAGTGGACGTTGAGGTGGATTAATATCGTTCAATTCGCAACGAGACGTCAGAGCGATCTATGGCATCTCGAATTTTACATCGGGGTGACGAATTATCAATACCGGACAATGGGCTTTCCGGACAACTTTTTCAGCAGTAGAACCATAAATAGCATGACTGAATCCGCTCAGGCCATGAGTAGCCATCACGATGAGATCCATGCCCTCTGCCTTTGCGAAAGCGACTATTTCACGCCAGGGTTTGCCATGCAGGCTTGTGGATTTACTCTTGATTTCGGGAGGAATTTGTTCAGCCATTATCTTGGTCAGAGACTCGTCAACATATCCACTCAGCTGCTTTTCGATATCAGGGTAACTATAGGTCCCCCAGGCGAAATCAACAGGTGCAACGATAGGCTCCACGATGTGTAAAACATGCAAGCTGGCCTGATACTTTTGTGCCAGATCAACTGCGAAGGGCAGAGCATATTTCGCAGATTCCGAAAAATCAGTTGGCACTAAAATTTTTGAATACTTCATTTTATGACCTCCAAATTTTGAGGAGGAATATCAGTCTGAGAGTTCCCTCCCCAGTTCCAGACCCTTTTGGAATGCGATCAGGTTGATCTCCAAAAGATGTTTCTTCTTAAAGATAAGCGGTAGAACTCGCTGAACCACCAAAGGATCGAGAAAATCGGAGAAGCCTGCCATCACCCCGAGAAGAACCACATTTGAGACTCTACTATTCCCCAGGTCCTTCGCGATCTTAGTGGCTGGTACAGGAATATTCCTGATATCTTTGCGTTGGGGCTCAACATCGATCAAGGAACTATCCCAGACAATGGCTCCCCCATCCACCACATCACCTTCAAATTTTTCCAGGGAAGGCCGATTCATGGCTACCAAAACTGTGGGATGGGTCACCAGAGGTGAACCGATATTGTTTCTGGATAACTTCACATGACAGTTTGCCGTCCCACCACGCATTTCAGGTCCATAGGAGGGAATCCAACTGACCTGCAGGTCCTCACGCATTCCGATCTCACTCAACCAGACTCCTAGAGAGAGAACGCCCTGTCCACCAAACCCGGCAATCTTGATCTCCTGATCTATCTGCGGAGCAATCTTCATTGCAGCAGTATCAAATTCCATTTTGTCCTGCTCCAGGCCGATCAATTTGGGCACTCTTTCAGTGGGTGCCAAATTTGAGCTCAGATCCAGCGGTTCAACCTGATCTGCAATATCCTTATACACACCCAGTGGGAAGTTCTCAACCAGGGTGGTTTTGATCCATTCCTCGGATTGAGGGGCGGTCATCTTCCAGCCAGTCGGACAAGTCGAAAGGACTTCAATAAAGGAAAAACCCTTTTTCTCGATCTGATTCCTGATGCCTTTGCGTACGGCTTTGCGAGCAGCGTTCTTGGAGCGAACATCAGCCAGCATAACTCTTTCCACATAAACAGGTGATTCCAAACTGGCAATAATTTCGGCCATCTTGATGGGATAGCCCTCATTCTGCAGGGTCCGGCCATAAGGTGTTGTGGTGGTCTTTTGTCCAATCAGGGTCGTAGGGGCCATCTGACCGCCTGTCATACCATAAATGGCATTGTTCACAAAGAAGACCGTCATGGACTCGCCCCGGTTGGCTGCATGCAGGATCTCATTTCCTCCAATGGCTGCCAGATCACCATCACCCTGATAGGAGATGACGATGGACTCAGGCAGAGCCCGTTTTACACCAGTAGCCACAGCTGGGGCACGGCCATGAGCAGCCTGAATATTTCCGGCATTAAAATAGTAATAAGCAAACACACTGCAGCCTACTGGGCTGATGAAGACCATATTTTCTGCTACCTCAAAATCTACCAGGGCTTCGGCGATCATTTTATGCAGGATACCATGGCCACAGCCAGGACAATAGTGGGTTTGTTCCTTATTGCTTCCCGGGCGACGCTCGTAGGTATCGTAAAAGCCTTTTGATTTTCCTAAGATTTTGACACTCATAATACCCTCATCATCCGTTTGATCTCGTGAACCAATTCTTTAATGGATGGCACGTTTCCACCCATACGACCGTAAAATTCTACTGGCTTAGCACCATTCACCGCCAGGCGTACATCATCCACCATCTGTCCATTACTTAATTCGATAACACTAAAGGCTTTGACCCGGTCAAGGGCTGCCAATTCACTTAATCGTTTGGTCGGATAGGGCATCAAGGTAATCGGTCGTAACATGCCGACTTTAACACCTTCATCCCGCAATTGATTGACGGCAGTGTGTACCAATCTGGATACAATGCCATAACCAACGACGACAAACTCAGCATCATCAAGTTTGTACTCTTCATAGCGGGTGTCATTATTGGTAATGATCTCGTATTTTTGCTGCAATTTCTGGTTGTGACGCTCCAGGTCATCTGGGTCAAGTTCGATGGAACTGACCAGATTCATACGGTCACGGTCCACTCCCCTGACTGCCCAGGTCTTTTCGGCAAATTCAGTCACCGGTTCGGGAAAATCCACCGGCTCCATCATTTGTCCGATGAACCCATCAGCCAGAACCACTGCAGGATTACGATACTTGTCAGCCAGATCAAAAGCCAGCATGGTCAGATCGCACATTTCCTGAGCAGAATTTGGAGCCAACACAATATTCTTGTAGTTTCCATGTCCGCCACCCTTTACAACCTGATGATAATCAGCCTGTTCTGGTGCAATATTTCCAAGACCGGGACCCCCGCGTGTGATATCCACTACTACACAGGGTAGTTCAGCACCCGCCAGATACGACAAGCCCTCCTGTTTAAGGCTAAATCCAGGGCTGGAGCTGGCAGTCATGGCACGAATTCCTGTGCCAGCAGCGCCATAAACCATGTTAATAGCTGCTATTTCGCTCTCAGCTTGAAGAAAGGTCCCACCTACCAGCGGCATAAACTGTGCTGCAGCATGGGCAATTTCACTCGCTGGAGTAATTGGATATCCATAATAAGCGCGACAACCAGCCAGAATGGCTCCCTTGACAATCGCTTCATTTCCTTTTACAAATTGCTTGGCCATACTCTACTCCGCAAAACTTAAGCTTCTAAAATTACTAAGGACAACTTGCTGACCGCAGGCTTCACACTCTGCCAGTCCTTTCACAGCATCTGTAACTGTCAGACGGCTAGGTACATTTTTAGTCTGACATATATAGGCTTCTTGAGCTTCAGCCCAATTTTTAAAAACAGTAATAGCTCCAGGCTCTGGACAGGCATAGTAACAAACACCGCAGCCTGTACAGCCTTCCCCATCATATTCGGCCGGACTATAACCATGAGTATTAAAACTATCTGCTAAGTGGAGCACATCAACTGGACATGCAACGACACATAGATTGCATCCCTTACATTCCTCGATGTTGACTGCAACGAGTCCACGGGCTTTAGCCATATTCAGAACCTCCTAAGATTCATATTTTTCAATGTAAAAGTTTGCTCTCAAATGATTGTCGCTCCAATTCCTCGCGAAAATCTGGATGAGCTATTGCTATCAGAGCCTTGGCTCTTTCTCTTAGTGTTTTTCCATGAAGATGGGCAATACCAAACTCAGTAACTATATAATGCACATCTCCCCTGCTGGTAGTTACTGCTGCACCAGGTTTCAAATCCAAGACAATGCGGGATTGTGTCCCCTGTTTAGCAGTTGATGGCATGGCGATAATGGGTCTCCCACCAACACTTCGGGAAGCACCTCGCATAAAATCAACCTGGCCACCGATTCCTGAAAAATTTGTGCGCCCCATGGAATCAGAACAAACCTGACCAGTTAAATCAATCTCAATCGAAGAATTAATTGCCACCATTTTATTATTCTGGGCGATGATATAAGGATCATTCACATAATCTGTGGGATGAAATTCCATAAAGGGGTTCTCGTGGATAAAATCGTAAACATGCTGGGATCCCATAACGATGCTTGAGACCACTTTTCCGGGATGCAGGGTTTTTTCTTCACCATTAATCACACCGGATTCAACCAACTCTACAACACCATCACTGAACATCTCTGTATGAATACCCAGGTTCCGCTTCTCTTTGAGATAAAAGAGTGTTGCATCCGGAATCGCCCCGATACCCATTTGTAGGGTCGAACCATCTTCTATAAGACTGGCAATATATTTCCCTATCAACATGTGCCGGTCGGACAATTCGACTTTGGCTGCTTGAAATAATGGCTCATTTGCCTCAACGATAAAATCTAGCTTTGAGGCATGGATAAAATTGTCGCCATGCACCCGGGGCATCTGTTGGTTCACCATGGCAACAATAATTTTTGCCCGCTTACAGGCAGCAATGGTCGTATCCGTACTGACACCAAAACTGCAAAAACCGTGGGTGTCTGGTGGGCTCACATGAATTAGTGCAACATCCACAGGGATGTGACCATTTTTAAACAACCCAGGTATTTCGGACAGAAAAATAGGTGTCCAGTCAGCCCTGCCAGCGTTAACTGCTTCTCTTACATTCGTCCCTGTAAATAATGAATTAAGTCGGACATGTCCTTCCATTTCAGGAGTAACATATTTCGCATCACCGAGTGACAGTATGTGGCTAATGGTTACATCCTCAAGTTCCATCACACGTTTACTAAAGGCATCTACAAAAATCTGAGGCGTGGCTGCCCCGGCATGCAAATAAACAGAATCCCTGGATTTGATGAGGCTCATGGCCTCCTCAGGAGTTCCTATACGAGAGCGATAATTATCTGTCCAGGTCATTATATCTTTATTCCGAACTGACGATTAAGAACGGGCTGCATATTGCGGCCCTCAAGAGTGTATAAGCCCTTTTTGAGCACATGTGAATCTTTCATCGCCCTGTGGATGCCCATCTCTGCTATCTGAATCAGATATTTTGATAAAACATTAGAAAGTGCAATGGAAGTGGTCCTGTTGATTCCTGATGTAATATTGGGAACACAATAGTGAATAACGCCTTCATCCACATACACAGGATCCGAAATTAAGGTAGGTCTCGATGTCTCACTTGCTCCACCTTCATCAATGGAATAATCGATGAGAACAGATAAATGCTTCATTTTTTTAACCATCGCTCGTGTGATTATCTGAGGAGTTGGTGCGCCTCTTTCAAGAATAGATGTTACGACGACATCAGCTGAAGAAATCATTTTCTCGACTGCGGTTTGGTTTGCATATAATGTTGTAATCCGCTCACCCAGCCTATTTTTAACAATGCGTAATTGATCAATATTCTTATCAAGGACATGAACCTGTGCTCCCAGACCAACAAAAGCCTGAGCGGCACTGGCGCCCACCATTCCTGCACCAATGATGACAACGGACGCAGGAGCGACACCAGGGACACTTCCCAGGAGGACCCCTCTTCCCATGGGGTCACGTCCAAGATAGTTTCCAGCGATGATAGGTGCCATTTGGCCAGCTAATTCGCTCATGATAGTCAAAATTGGCCTTGAGCCATCCTGCTCTTCCATGATTTCCATACCTATCAAGGTGATTTTTTTCTCGGTTAAACTCTTAAAAACCCCCGGGGAACTAACTGATAGGTGCTGGAAGGTGAGGACAGTCTGACCATCAAGCATTTGATCAAGACACTCTTCATTCACTGGTAGAAGTTTTAGGAGGATATCAGACCGACCGTAAATTTCTTCCGAACTGAATACAATTTGAGCGCCTTTATTTGTATAAGCCTGGTCAGTGAAGCCACTTGCTACACCAGCACCGGATTCAACAAAGACACTATGTCCTCTCTTTATAAGAGATGTTGCCCCCCTGGGTGTTAAACAGACTCGCTTTTCGTTCAAGCGACTTTCATGCAGAATCCCAAAATTCATAGCCAACTCCCAGTCCCAACCCCCATGTTTTTGATACAAAATAATAAAGACAAACAGTGTGCCAAGTGTCCCTAGCTCACAAAATTGATATTGCTATTTCCCCTGGACAAATCTGTTTATTACTTTATTTGTGGAAAATCTTACGCGTTCAGATTACGATAGAGCAAGTCGAATTCCTACTACAAGCATACTCATGAGAAAGCCACATTGCTTCTATAAAATGAATCTCTAGCATAGGATTATTCAAATGAGCATTTTTAATAAGGATATCTCAACTATTTTAAGCCATGTTTAAACAGGTTCTCACACTTAAACAACGCCCCGGTTTCAGGGACATGATGCAGCATCGGGTTCATGAAATTTTATTGATCTCCAGCCTTTATGACGCTTTCAAATTAGAAGAGGATGGGCGTATTGGTGAAATGATTTTCACTGAGTACCAGGATATGAACCTGAGTAGTGCTCCCCGGATTACCAGAGTGTCTACTGGCGATCACGCTCTTAGAAGATTACGAGCCAGACATTATGACCTGGTTATAACCATGACTCGAATCTCAGATATGAACCCTTTTGAGCTTGGGCGAAAGATTAAAAAGAAACATGAATCCATTCCCGTGATTATGCTGGCTTCAAATCGTCGCGAATATACTTGGGCTACACAGAGGGTTGCTAACCTTGACGGTATTGATAAGACCTTTATCTGGCATGGGGACTCGAATATCTTCACCACGATTGTAAAGTATATCGAAGACCACATGAATGCACCACGAGACATTCTTAAGGGTGGCGCCAGAGCCATCATTGTGGTGGAAGACTCACCAAAATATTATTCCATTTTTTTGCCCATGTTATACAGCGTGATAATCAATACCACTCAGAAATTGATGAAGCATGAGTACACCGATGAGCTTCGTCTGTTCAGGATGCGTTCTAGACCAAAGATCCTGCTGGCATCCACTTTTGAGGAAGCCAATGAGTTGTACAAGCTGTACAAAAATAATCTTCTCGCTGTAATCTCTGATGTGAGATATCCCAGGAAGGGGAAACTTGATCCTAAGGCCGGAGCCGCGTTTATAAAAATTGTTCTGAAAAAAAATCCCAGCATGCCCATTATCATGCAATCCATGGAAGGTAGCAATGAAGAAACTGCCAAGAAATTAGGGGCTTACTTCATTGCAAAATACTCACCTCAACTTCTTAAGAGCCTGCAGGATTTTGTCATCAAGCATTGTGGTTTTGGTGATCTGGTATTCAGTACTCGCGAAGGTAAAACCATAACAAAAATCCGTCATTTGAATGCTCTCAAAGCTGCACTGGAGTCAGTTCCCATTCAAAGTATCGAATATCATGCACGTCGGGATCATTTCTCAAATTGGTTGGCAGTTCGCGGTTACTTCGATCTGGCTGACTTTCTTAAACCTGTTAATATTGAAGATTTTGAAAACCCTGAAGACTTTCGCAAGATTCTCCTGGATGCAATCGAACGACAACTCGTCCTTCAGCATTTTGACAATGTTGGATACTTTGATATCGACACCTACGACCCGACGATTGCAGCCGTGCGTATTGGTGGAGGGTCAATTGGTGGCAAAGCAAGAGGTCTGGCATTTCTCACGGCCCACAAACGCCGATTTGATTTTTCACAGAAATACTCAGACCTGGTGGTCGATGTCCCACAATTTGCGGTCGTGGCAACCGATATTTACGATCGATTTCTGGATATCAATAAATTGAGTGTAAAAGCTCTTGAAGTTGGAACCAATGAAGAGATAGATGAACTATTTCGAAAAGCTGTATTCCCGGGAAACTTCGCTGACCAACTACATTCCTATCTGGGACACCATGCAGGTCCCCTGGCGGTAAGATCATCAAGTTTGTTAGAGGATTCACTCTTCCAGCCTTTTGCTGGAATATATAGCACGTATATGCTTCCTAATTGTGCTCCGGCCCTGGACACACGTGTATTTCAACTTCTGGAAGCTATCAAACTTGTTTACGCTTCAGGATTCCACCGAGAGGCTATCGCCTACCTTAAATCAACCGGTAACCGCCCGGAGGACGAAAAAATGGCCGTGGTGATTCAACACCTCAGCGGTCGCAAGCATGATGACTATTATTACCCCAGCTTTTCTGGTGTGCTGCAAACTCTTAACTACTATCCACAGGGTGCCATGAAACGAGAAGAGGGTATGGCCACAATGGCTTTGGGTCTGGGTCGTACCGTCGTGAATGGTGAAAAAGCACTTAAATTCAGTCCCAGGAGACCCAACGTTTTTCCCCAATTTTTTGATGAGAAATCTATTCTTAAGAATAGTCAGAATCACTTTTACGCCCTGGATACAACGCACTGTGAATTACCTCTGGAGAATGGTGAAAGTTCGAATCTGGTTCAACTCGATCTAAAAGTTGCTGAGGAGCATGGGAGCCTTGATCACATAGCTAGCGTGTATTCATTCCAGGATAGACGATTTCGTGAATCCCTGTTTGAGCAAGGCCCCCGCATTATCACCTTTTCCAACATCTTGAAGTGGAAATCTTTCCCCCTTGCTGATATGCTCAGTGATTTAATGGAATTTGGTAAGTTAGGTATGGGCTGTGAAGTGGAAATGGAGTTTGCTGTAAATCTTCCGAAAAAATCTGGGGATCCAGCTGAATTGTCCATTCTACAGATTAGACCCATGGTCACATTTGAACGTCCCCATGTGGTTGACGTCACTCATGCTGAGAAAAAGGATGAACTATTTAAAAGTGAGATCTGCCTTGGCAACGGTGACAATATCGAGATTCATGATTTAGTGTATATCGACATTGATAAGTTTGACATTTTAAAAAGTCAACAAATCGCTCAGGAAATACGCGACATGAATCGGGAATTCAGTTCTGAGAAACCCTATTTATTAGTGGGTCCGGGACGCTGGGGAACAGCAGACCCCCTATTGGGAATCCCGGTTACATGGAATTTTATTTCCAACGCTAGATCCATTGTGGAGGTGGGTTTACCTGATTTATACGTGGAACCATCCTTTGGAAGCCACTTTTTTCAAAATATCACATCTCTGGGGATCAGCTACTTTACGATACCCCCTCGACAATTAAAAGAAAATATGAATCTGGATTGGTTCAAAAATCAAGAGTGCACTAACGAAACGACCTACCTCAAACACTTTCATTTTGAACAGCCCTTTATTATTCAAGTTGACGGGGTGAAGGGTGAAGGACATATCTGGAGACCTGGTTGTGGTATATCCGAGGCAGAAGGTTGATAACTTCTGCATTGAGTATTCTCTAAAATATTTTATGTTTGAAGCCAACCAAGGAGGAGATGTTAACATGCGCAAAAGTCTTATTTCATTATTCACTGTTTTGCTGATTGCAACCGCTGCATTTGGACAAAATTCTGGTATCGGAATTGGCTTGTCGACTGATGGACTAACCGGGAAATACTGGATGAATGGTACGAATGCCATAGCTGTTCATTGGAATTTTGGAAGCGCACTGGCGGCCGATTACTTATTTGATATGCCAGATCTGCTAAAGATCACAGACAATGCTACCCCAGTATATTACGGAGCCGGCATGACCCTGGGAACTCACACAGACTTAAACGATGATCTTGAAGAAACGACAGAGTTTGATCTAGGTGTTCGCGGTGTGATTGGAATCAGTTACTATCTTTCATCATATCCTGTAGATATTTTCATCGAAAGTACTCCTACGCTGAAAATCCTTGGCGGTGGTGGTTTTAGTTTTGGTGGTGGCTTCGGAATTAGATACTTTTTCTAAACTGTATTAGCATTTTTCTAATAAAAAGCCCGGTTCTTTGAACAGGGCTTTTTATTTTCCTTCATCTCTAATTGATTTTAGAGTTGCCGGATTGTTAGGATTCACGGTGGATTCTTTTATTGAAATCGTGTATATCGTGGTTAGTATTGAGCAGACCCATACCTGGTATATTTTTCGCCATAAGGGTGTGGTACTGAAATAGTTAGCTAAACATATTTGTGAGGTCCTTTAGTGACAGATACAACACATAATTTTCATATACCCGTAATGGGAACTGGCCATTCAATCGACACACCTATACGCCTGGCCCATTTAGGAATCACTTCAGTCATATCTATTATTGATGATATTTTGTTGGAACGTTTAAGGAAATTTTACACCTCAAAATATGATTTACCGTTTGAACGTATCTCTGCCCGTGAAGAGGATGGTCGTGCCAAGCGCATTACAGCCTATTTGGACATGGTCCATGATATCGTTGAGATGAAGATGGATCACGTCCGTTCTCTCCCATTTTTTGAGAAAAATGAAAAAACTCGCTACTTCGAACTGCTGCCTGATACAAGTACGCTTAAAAAGGCTTATCACGATCTCATGGCCACAAAACCAGGCGAATTACGCGATAAGATTTCCAAAGAGTTATCGCATAGAATGCAACCAGGTGGAATCGATGTCAATATTATGGTCAAAGTGGATCGTATTGATATGGATAAACATGGCAAACCCATGGGTGAAGGTTTTTCAGATGCAAAAGCTGCCCTACGAGGGTTTGCGAAAAGCAAGCTTGATTCAGCTATGGTTTTTTCTGCTGGAATCAATCAAAGTTTGTATGGTTACATGACAAAGTATCAAGATTTTTATCGTGACCAGCAAGGTGAGATTAAGAAGAAGATCATCCTGAAAGTCAGTGATTTTAGATCCGCCATGATTCAAGGTCGCTATATGGCGAAGAAGGGCTTGGAAATATCAGAATTTAGAATTGAATCTGGATTGAATTGTGGAGGTCACGCCTTTGCATCTCCAGGTCATTTATTACCTATCCTACTCCAGGATTTCAAGGATAAACGTGCTGAATTAGGCACACAATTCCAGCCTATTATCAAACGCTTCTACGATAAAATGGGGTGGAGCTACCCGGAGAACCTTGAACATCACCCTGAGATTACTGTTCAGGGTGGCATTGGTAATAATGGTGAGGCCCAGAGATTAGAAAAAGATTTTGGTATGGATCGCACTGGATGGGCCAGTCCTTTTCTGTTGGTACCGGAAGCCACGCCCATTGATACAGTAACACGTATGCAGCTCATGAATTCTACTGATGACAGTCTCTATTTGAGTGGTGCATCTCCCCTGGGAGTTCCTTTCAACAATTTAAAGGATTCTGGCTCTGAAAAATGGTCCAAGAAACGGTACCTCCAGGGAAAACCTGGTTCAGCATGCCCCAAGGGATTCCTTGTTTCCAATACTGAGTTTACAGAGCTACCAATTTGTACAGCCTCTTCGGAATATATGACTCACAAACTGGCAGAAATTGAATCGACTATTGAGCCTGGATCTGAAAAAGAAACAGCGATCAATAACGTATTAGCCAAAACATGTCTATGTGAGCATCTGGGTAATGGAGCTCTCATCAGTCTGGGAATCGTTCCCGCAAAGCGATCGCCACAGGCTATTTGTCCTGGACCAAATCTCTCATGGTTTACCCGGAATTATTCTCTGGAAGAATTGGTAGATCAGATCTATGGCCGTGGTAAAGAATTGCTTTCTTCCGATCGTCCGCATATGTTTGCTAAAGAAATTCAGCTCTATGTCGATCACTTTCGTACTCGTATTCAAGATACCATGGGACCTAAAGAATATCCTTCTCTACATGCTTTCTATGACAATATGACCAGGGGTTTTGAATATTGCAAAACCATCGCCAAGGGGCATTCCTACCCTGGTGAAAATCTTCCTTCACTAAGTGAAGCGATTGAGAAACAGGGGCAGCGCTTGGAAGAGATTTATACAAATTTTAAAGCTAAAATCAGCAAGGAAGTGCCCACAGAGGCTTAACAAACTTCTGATTTACTAGAAGCATTTATATATAAAAAAACGCGGTGTAGGCCGCGTTTTTTTTATTGCTGACAATAGTTAAGAGTATCGAAAACCAATTGGTTCTTTGATAGGTATAAAAAAAGCGCGGTGGACCGCGCTTTTTTTGTGAACTTTTAAGGATTGGAGTGCTTAGACAACACCCTGATCCATCATTGAATCAGCAACTTTTAAGAAACCGGCAATGTTCGCGCCAGCTACATAGTCACCGTCAAAACCATAACGCTTTGCAGTATCAATGGCATTGGTGTGAATGCTCTTCATTATGTTATGAAGACGTTCATCTACTTCTTCACGTGTCCATGAAAGACGCAGAGAGTTCTGCGACATCTCAAGACCTGAAACAGCAACACCACCAGCATTAGCAGCTTTTCCTGGACCATAAAGAATCTTGGCAGCTTGATAAATTTCAATCGCTTCAGGATCGGAAGGCATATTCGCCCCTTCAGCCACAACAAAACAGCCATTCTTGATCAATGTATTAGCTTCTTCCTCGTTTACTTCATTTTGAGTAGCACAAGGCAAAGCAACATCACATTTGACATGCCAGGGACGCTGACCTTCATAATACTCACCACCAAATTCAGCAGTGTATTCTTTGATACGTCCACGACGATTGTTTTTGAGATCCATAACCCAGGCCAGTTTTTCTCTATCAATTCCTGCTGGATCATAAATAGTACCTGCTGAATCTGAAAATGTGACTGGTTTTCCACCGAGGTCTAGGACCTTTTCAGTGGCATACTGAGCAACGTTTCCACTTCCAGAAATAGTCACAACCTTACCTTCGAGACTATCACCACGGGTTTTAAGCATTTCTTCAGCAAAATAAACAGTTCCATAACCGGTGGCTTCAGGTCTAATTAAACTTCCACCCCAGTTAAGCGATTTACCTGTTAAAACACCCTCAAACGCATTTTTGAGTTTTTTGTACTGTCCAAACATGAAACCGATCTCACGACCACCAACACCAATGTCTCCAGCTGGAACATCTGTATTGGGTCCAATATGGCGGAAAAGTTCGGACATGAAGGATTGTGTAAAACGCATCACTTCGATATCGGATTTACCCTTAGGATCAAAATCTGAGCCACCCTTACCACCACCCATGGGGAGGGTTGTAAGTGCATTTTTGAAAACTTGTTCGAAACCAAGAAACTTTAAGATGCCAAGATTAACACTTGGGTGGAAGCGCAGACCGCCTTTATATGGTCCGATTGCGCTGTTAAACTCTACCCGGAAACCACGGTTAACCTGAACTGTACCAGAATCATCAACCCATGGAACACGAAACATTATCACACGTTCTGGTTCAACGATGCGTTCCAAAACCTTTGCCTCACGATAATGAGGGTGTCGATCTAGAACTGGCATTAAGGAGGTAACAACCTCCTCCACTGCCTGGATAAACTCTGGCTGTGCCGGGTTCTTAGCTTGGACACCGGCCATAAATTCTGCAACATGATTAGACATGCATACCTCCTAAAAGTTGGATCTCAGTTCTCCCACTGCTCTCCTGATGCCGCATGTCAATAAATGCGAACGAGACGCCAGTCACTGAATAATCCGATGATTGTATCATATTTTTCATTGTCTAGTAAGCGAGACAAATCTTGTGCCATTTACGTGCAAATTCACTAAAATTGACAATGCTGTGATAATAATCTCTTTCGGATAAAATTCATCACAATTATTGGTGGGAGCGATGATTTTCCATAATTATTCGCTCACTTAAAAATTATTGCCTTCTTCAGCAAATGACTCCTAGCAATTAATTTGGAAGTCAAGATTATCGTTCCTATGTTAAAGGCTAAAGGAGAAGGAAATACCGTTGAAAGATTCACTACATGATCTCTTGGATAATGTGGATGTAGACCCTGTTCAGCAGGAAACCGCACTGGTCCAATATTTCAAAGATTTTGAGGTTCAACCACCTCAGGACCTGGAAACCTGGTCCAACAATCTTCTCAAATATGCTGATCATATTCTTGGAACTGGAAGTCAAAGAAGTCTGACCTTCCTTTTAGAGCAAGGCTGGAATCCAGCTTTCACCTCACTTATCAAAGCCTGTAACATCCAGAATGAATGGTTCCAGCTCGAAATGGAGCTGGTGCGGAAACTCAAATACACACCTGGTCATCTCTTTAATCGCAAGGCCGCACAGTTGGGGAACAAAACCCTTTTTAATTTCAAGCGGGGTCGCCAGTGGCAACAACAATCCTGGTCAGCCGTTCAGCAATCTGCCAACCACCTGGCAGCAGCACTCATTGATCTTATGGGCAGTACCAGTCCTCGTATTGCCATACTTTCTGAAAACCGTCTGGAAGTTGCCATTACAGATATCGCCTGTCTAACGTATGGCTTCGTGAATGTTCCTATCCAACCAGCTGCTCCCCCGGCTCAAGTCGAGTATATCCTCGCCCATGCTGAGATTGAGGGAATTTTCATTTCTGACTCACAACATTTGCGTTCCATTGAAAGTATCCTTCCCAAGCTACCAGCGATAAAGCATATCATTACCTACAATAGTGTTGCTACGACCAACCCGATGGTGAAATCATATAAGCGGTTGATTGATGAAGGTGGTTCAGCCGAGGCACTTGATTGGTTGGAAGGTATACGACTTTCTGTATCCCTCTCTAATATTGCCAGTATCATGTATACTTCAGGCACAACAGGGTATCCGAAGGGTATTGTTTTCACTTATGAGAATATCATTTCCAAAAGATTTGCCCGAAGCCTGGCACTGAACCTGGGCACTGAAGATCGTTTTCTTTGCTTTTTGCCCCTCTTTCACACTTTTGGTAGATTTTTAGAAATGTGGGGTTCAATATTCTGGGGCGCTGAATATACTTTCTCCAGCGGAAAAGGAATTCAATCGCTCCTCAGCGACCTCAAAGCCATCAAACCTACTGTGCTGATCAGCATTCCTAAACGCTGGCAGGACATCTATGACACCATTGGTGCAAGTGTTGATCTCGTGAACGATGAGTCCTCTAATATTTCTAAGGGAGTGAAAGAAGTGACCGGTGGTGCTTTGCGTTGGGGACTCTCTGCAGCAGGATATTTACCTCCTGAGATATTTCGGTTTTTCCAGGCTTATGATTTACACCTGCATAGTGGTTATGGAATGACTGAAGCTACTGGTGGTATCACCATGACGCCCACCGATGGATATATCGAAAACTCAGTAGGTATTCCCCTGCCCGGTATGGAAATAAAACTGGTCGAGGATGGAGAGTTATGGATCCGGGGCGCCTATGTATCAGGCAGTTACTGGAATCCTACTGAGCCAGATGAACGTCCGGATGGATGGTTTACTACTGGGGATATCTTCCAGTCCCTGGACAATGGCCAGATCGAAATCATTGATCGTAAAAAAGAAATTTACAAAAATGCTAAGGGTCAAACTATTGCCCCACAAAAAATCGAAAATATGTTCAGAGATTTTGAGAGTATCCATCAGCTCTTTATTGTCGGCGATCATATGCCCTATAATACTGCACTCGTCAGGCTGAACAAGAAACACAAAGATCTTAAGAGCATCTGGTCAGATCGACAAAAAGTTCGAGACTATGTTGGTAATGTCATTCATTCTGTAAATTCATTTTTAGCTCCGTTTGAAAGAATTGTTGATTTCCGCCAGGTCGACCGGGACTTCAAAAAGGATTTAGGTGAGCTGACTGAAAAAGGGACATTTAAACGTAGCGCTATTCTGGAACATTTTAAATCCACTGTAGAGTCACTTTATGAACGACCATACAAATCATTTTTTATGGAAGGCTTGGAGATCCAAATCCCAAATTGGGTATTTCTTCAGCGTGGTTGGACACAAAATGATCTGGTTATAAAAGATCGAATTCTCAAGCATAGGAATAAACGACATTCTTTGAGAATTGAGCCCGGGGAAAACGAAATCCGTATTGGGGCACTTTTTTATCAATTCGAAGGCAATATTCTCCAGTTTGAAGATTTCATTCGTCAACCTGCTTATTGTCTTGGTAATCGGGAATTGGAAGAATTTCTGGACTATGCTCATTTAAGAATAAAGCCTGTCAACAAAAGACCTGATCTGCTTCCAGGCACCTGGGTTGATCTGGAGATTACCGATGAGGACAAACAGCAAGCTGAAGCTGAAGTTGAAAAAGCCCTGAACCATTCGGACTACTCAATTGAAGCGTTGAAACCGGTCATATTATTAGTTTACTCACAAAGTCTACATCCTTCTCAAGCTGCTTTCCGCCTCTTGAACCGAATTTATTCAAATTCGAGTGAAAGCATCAGACACATTGTTCGATATGCCTTCCTGCGTCTCATTCGTTCTGATGATCTTGTTCAAGCTCAATTCGCCGTGGAACAGGTGGTTGCACTCTTCCCCGCCAATGACCTGGAACGAATTGTCACCTATGCGCTGGGAAGAAAAGTACTATTCAATATTAATTCTGGCAACTCATCTTGGTCAAATATCAATATTCATAAGGTCAAACTTGCATCGAATTACCTGAAATGGTTATCATACCAAGAATCTCGGACTGAGGAATCATCAATTCTGTTTGAAAATGTTCTGGGGGTTCTTTTTTCATGGTCAAAAATATTCCCCCAATATTACTCTACCATTAGATCAGCCATGATTAGCTCTATTGTCAATCTTCCCGCAAAAGGTAAAATCACACAACAAATCCTGAATTCCTACGAGGCGTTGAATGATAGTTTTTCACAATCAATGCAGGAAATGGATCCAGATACCACCAAAATCCACCACGAGCAGACTTTGGATTGGGAAGATGTTTTACTCTTTGATAAACCAGTCCCAGCAAAGCATCGTAAGCGTATTAGCTCAGCCTTTATCAATACCTCAATACTGAATGAGTCGATCTATCTATTTTTTGAGGGCAAACAGCTTTCTCTGCGAAGTATCCCTCCACAAGGCATATGGATTAACTTGCTTGGCAGTGCTCACGGGAAAACTGTATATCGAGTAACCATCCAGAGTATTGAAGGCAGATATAAGTTTGTTCTCAACTTGAATGATGAATTGAGTTCAGAACAGATCTATACTGAATTATTCTGGCTCATGGCCTGCGAAGTTGATAACCAATTCAATCAACTGGTTGAAACTCTGGGATCCTATAAACCGCAACAAGATCTATGGTCAGAAGAATTTATTTCTGGACTGACAGTCAGAGAATATTTGAAACAAGCAGTCTGGGCAGGTTCGTCTGATGAGATGCCCGCCCCTGAGCATATCTGGCCTCATTTTGTATGGACCGCTGTGCTAACCTATACAAGCTTCTGGAAACGTACCCGATTTAAGAAAATGATCTCGGATCCCAGCCCTGGTAAGATTGTGGTCCCCATCCATGATTATCATGTTGGTGGCAGGTTGGTATCTATCTCCGGTATTACCGAAGTTTCATCAGGTCTTGAATTTATGGAGAATCTTGAAAGTTTATTTGTGAGGGCTACCGAAAAAGAATTTCCAACATTCATGCTCAAGGTCGGGACTGAAATTGTTTACCACGCCATAAGAGAAGCCTTGGGACAGAAACACAGTATAGATTTCTTTAAGGGCATACTCGCTGACAAAAAGATTACATCGGCTCGACGTAAGGATCTTCTCAGATTCCTGGATAGCGTTGAGGACGATGGCTACCAACCTAATTCTGTCTACTTTGCCATACGTCGCTATCATCGTTGGCTCTCTATCAACCAGGGGGCCACACTGAATGCTAAAGCCCACTTTTTGAAGGACTTGTACCGGGATTACAATATACAGGATAGTGAGCCAGAGTACCCGGATGCACGCGTACAGTTGTTTTTGAATACGGTATTCTCAGACACGGATGCAAAATTGAAGGAATACCTGACCCTCCTCGGACGAAACCTTCGACAGCTTTCCTTGGATGGTGGAACCCTCCAAAGTGAGATCAGTCAATATATCGGATCAAATGAAATGGATGAGTATAGTTCATTTTTTCTCAAACGCTTGGCTTTCCCTGAGCTACCACCCAGTGAAGATATCGAACTCATTGCCACACGCTCAACTGCCATGGATGAAATAGAAATTATGATCTCCAGGCACGATAGCAAGGGTACTGCTTTCCGGATCCGAAGGGCTATGCATCCGAAAGAAATTATCCAGTTGCAACAGCATTTCGTAAAGGCGCGTATGGATGTCAATTTTACTCATGAGCATAAATTCCTGGTGGCATTGAACAAGAAGAACAGAGTTATTGGTGGTCTTTTCTATCTTGATCAGGGGGAAGATGTTGTCTATATGGATAAAGTTGTAGTCTCCGATAATCATCGAGGCGGAGGTGTCAGTAGAGGTCTACTGAATGAATTCGTAAATCGGATGAGAAATTCTAAGAAAAAGATGATTACTACAGGATTTCTCCATCCTGGATATTTCTACAAATTTGGATTTACAATCGAAAAAGACCAGGGGGGTTTGGTCAAATATTTATAACAAATAACAGACGAATGAGGGTTTAGTCCTCGGCTTCTCCTGCCGCATTGTCCGCATCGTCTTTCTTTTTATCCTCGGCTTCAAGATATGTCGTCATCAGTTTTGAAATGGTTGCCTGTTGAATGGCCGCCATTAATTCATCATCACTGAAGGGTTTCGTGAATATTCCGTGCGAACTGGCTTCACGAGCTGAATCAAGTGTTGGAGTGTCAGTATGGGCTGTAATGAAAATGACTGGGATATCTGACTTTAGGCTGATCTCGCGAGTGGCTTCGAGGCCATCCATGCTCCCTTTAAGAGTAATGTCCATTAGAATGACATCTGGATAATGCTCATCAGCCGCTGTTATAGCATCTCGACCATTGTTCACGATACCGATTACCATAAATCCCATGGCCTCAAGTCGTAGTTTAATTTCGCTGGCGACTACAATCTCATCTTCAACGATGAGTACTCGCGTATCTATTAACTGCATACGTAATTAATTTCCAAAATTGCCCCCATGAAACTTAATAGTAAAAACAAGAAACTATTATTCGTGAAATTTATTAATAGAGTGTGGTCAACCTAATAATATTTACAGGATTATTCCTCGAAAGAGTTAGGCTTAAACGCAAAAGCCCCGGTGTTACCCAGGGCTTTGTATCGGTCTGATCCCCGCTTTTATAAAATAGATTTAATGTATTCAGTTGTAAGTGATTTTGGTCGTTCCAGGGGTAAACCGATAGCTCTGTCCCAGATTGTGGAAGCCAGTACACCCATTGCACGGGATACACCAAATAGCACAGTATAAAAATCATATTCATGCATACCATTGTGAACCAGCAGTACACCAGAATGTGCATCCACATTTGGCCATGGGTTTTTGGCTTTGCCTTGTTCCAGTAAGATTGGTGGAACAACTTCATATAGCATACTCACGACCTGGAAGAGTTCATCATCAGGCATATGCTTTAAAGCAAATTCGCGTTGGGCTGAGTAACGGGGGTCTGTTTTGCGGAGTACTGCATGACCGTAACCAGGAACGACATTCCCAGACGCAAGTGTATCCCAGACAAATTTCTTCAATTCTTCCATGGTTGGAACTCCACCACCAAGCTGATCTTTCACGTCCATAATCCAGCGCAATACTTCTTGATTTGCCAGACCATGCAGTGGACCTGCCAGACCATTCATTCCAGCAGATAAGGCATAGTAAACATCTGAGAGAGTGGATCCGACAAGATGTGTCGTGTGAGCTGACACGTTGCCGCCTTCATGGTCAGCATGAATGGTTAGATAAATTCTCATAAGTTCTCTAAACATCTTTGTATCAAAACCCATCATGTGTGCGAAGTTGCCACCCCAGTCGAGTGTTGGATCTGCAGGAATAACTTTGCCATCTTTATAGGAACGACGATAAATATACGCTGCCAGAGCTGGGAGACGAGCAAGCAGGTTCATCGTATCTTCGTAGACTGGCTTCCAGTAATCTGCTTTATTAATACCTTCGCGGTATTCTGCGGCGAAGATAGATTCGGTTTGTTGTGCAACTATACCTACAGAGAACTGTGTCATTGGATGCGTATCTTTAGGAAGAGCATCGATGGCTTTATAGACGTGCGCAGGAAGGGTTCCCCTTGCTTGCCATTCCTTGGTAATCTCAGCAATATTCTCATCTGTCGGGAGCTCGCCAGTCATTAACAGGTAGAATAATCCTTCAGGTAGAGGCTCTTCCCCTTCAGCAGCGTGAGGTAATTTTTCCTGGAGCTCAGGGATGGTATACCCGCGGAAGCGAATACCTTCATCTGGATCCAATGCAGAGGTTTCAGTAATCATCACTTTGACACCACGCATACCCCCATATGCCTGAGCAACAGTAACATCACATAATTTTTTATCCCCATGATTCTTGCGAATCTCACCAACTTCTTCACGAAATTGAGGAATGATCTCTTCTAATTTTTTCTTTAATAATGACATATTCAAAACTCCTTAATATTTTTGATCTCAACAAGATGCTCAAAATAATTGCTTCTTCAGGGGATTGGTGCTATTTGGCAATTATTACTCTAGGCTAATACTGCTGCAAATATAGTGCCTGCATATAGTAATTGCGGAAATATTTTTATTGCTAAAACCAAACTACAGAATCCTGCCTTCCATTCCCCTTAATGATTTCTTTTTATCAATCTGCTCTTAGTTTCTACAATGGTTCATCCCTCGATCAATCTCCCGCTAGCCCTTGAAAATCGTCTTCGGAAACAACTTGGCGAAGAATTCGCGCTTTTTCAGGCTGCTCTGGATAACCCACCGCAAACATCAATACGATTGAATCCTGGAAAGCCGACTAAGCACTACTCCAGTGCTGAGGATATCCCCTGGGCAGAGTATGGCAAATATTTAAAATCGCGACCCAGATTTACTGGTGATCCCCTATTCCATGCCGGTACCTACTATGTCCAGGAAGCTTCGTCCATGTTTCTAGCCCATGTTGTAGCAGGGGTGATTGATCTTGACCAGGATCATCGCGTTCTGGATCTTAGCGCAGCTCCAGGTGGGAAAGCCACCCACCTCCAATCACTTCTTACTCCAGACTCGCTGCTTGTTGCCAATGAGATCATCGGATCGAGGAACAAGATTCTCCGTCAAAACTTATCTCGTTGGGGTGGTGACAATCACATCGTTACACAGAGTGATCCAAAACATTTTCAAAAACTCCCTGAATTCTTCGATCTAATTCTGGTAGATGCTCCCTGCTCAGGGGAAGGATTGATAAGAAAAGATCACAAGGCAATCCAAGAATGGTCTGAGGACAATGTGACACTTTGCTCCAGACGACAAAAACGCATCCTGGCAGATATAGTGCCCTCCCTGGCTGGGGGTGGCATTCTGATATACAGTACTTGTACATTTTCTGAGGCGGAAAATGAAGCCAATATGGAATGGCTGGAGCAGGAGTCTGGCATGATTCCCATTCCCCTGGATATTCCTGATTCATGGGGAATAATTCGAAGTGGTCCTGGAAATGCTGGACATCGGTTTTATCCACACCATACCAGAGGTGAAGGCTTCTTCATTTCAGCCTTCAAAAAAGCTGATAATCAGTTATCATCAAAATCCCACATATATAGATCCTCACACAAAAGATATCCTGAGTTAGCTACGCAAGACGACCTGAAATGGCTACACTCTCCCAATAGATATACGTTTGTGACCAGAGATCGACATCGAATCGCTATCCCAAAAACTATCTTTGAAGATTATCTCACAATTAGCCGATCTCTTCGAATTACTTATTCGGGTTTATACTTGGGGAAAGTCTATCATGATCAACTGAAACCTTCGCCTGAATTAGCGCTGAGTCAATCCATTTCAAAAAATATTCAAACTATAGAGCTATCTTCTGATGATGCCTTGGATTACTTGGCACATATGCATAAAAGTCAAGGGAATGAATATCCTTCGGGATATAACCTGATTGTTCATGATGGATATGGACTGGGCTGGATGCATGTCCTTGAGACAGGTCAAATTCGAAATAAATACCCTGCAGCCTGGCGTATCCTTCAGCGTCATGCTAAATGACTTACATAACAGTAACTATTACTATTATCTTGAAAACGGCCATATTGCGCTTACCTTTGTCTGACTATGGAACCAATTAAACAAAGATATAGCAAGCAAAGAGAGACCATTCTTCAGGTTGTACAGAGTACGCTGGTACACCCCAATGCTGATTGGATCTACAATGAAACCAGAAAAATCATTTCTAATATTAGTCTCGGTACGGTTTATAGGAATTTGAATCAACTTGTTGAGAGTGGACGTATTATCAAACTCAAAGATGAGGCCATGGTGCGCTATGATGGGAATGTTAGACAACATGATCATTTTCGCTGCTCCGTTTGCGGAAAATGGTATGATGTGGAGATGATCGATCAATCAATAATTCAATCCTTCGCAGAAAAACATGACTTTCGTATTGAGTCTTTCAACCTTGAGCTGGAAGGAACCTGTAAGAGCTGTCTAGATTCTTAATTTTAAACCATATTTGATATAAAAAAAGGAGAGCAATGCTCTCCTTTTTTTGTACCACAAGTATTTTTTTTTTAAAACTGGATGTTGTAGCCTTTGCTAGCCCAGCCCATTATTCCAAGGCGTAAATTCATCACATCTTTATAGCCCTGATCTAAAAGAATTTTGGATGCTGTAGTGCTACGATTTCCTGTGGCACAGTATATCAGGATGGGTTGATTCTGGTACTGTTCTAATTCGCCAGATCTGGCCTGAAGTTCTTGCAATGGAATCAGTACAGCTCCCTTTATGTATCCCTGGCTGAATTCTCCCTTGGTGCGAACATCCAGAAGCAGAGGTGGGTTCTTCAACATCAATTTCCAGGCTTCTTCCGCTCCCAATTCACTATAATTGGATTGGCGTAACTCGACGACCTCGATTATACCTACTTTGTCACCGATTTTAAATTGGTAACTCCCTGTTGTTTTCATTTTGAAGAAGGGTTGATCCAAAGTGTTATCTTGAAGCACAACACTCACACCTAATTCAGGGATGTTCAGCGGATATTCTACCTGGACATTATCCTGATCATCAAGATAAAACTTTACATAGTCGCCACGATAGACCACCAGCTTTGTTGAATCGCTATTCATATCCACAAGAAGATGCCGATAGCCACCCTGAACTTTACCTGAGACATCTATAGGTGGGCCGCCACCTGAACCACCAAATTTGCCATTACAGGAAAATATTAAAATTCCACTAATCAGTAATATGCCAATATCTTTAAATTTCATCTTTTCTCCTATAACTATAGATACCACACATATGCAATGGTGACAATATATATACTAATTATTTTTTTTCTGAGGAACCACTAAATTGATGTGATATGGTTTATCGAAGTAATGATATGACATATACCTATCAAACACAATACCTGCCGACATACATCCAATAGACAGTTTAGGAATTTATACCCCTGACAAAACGCTTTCCAACCACCCCTGAATATGTTCCAGCTCTGTCTGGGATATTTCATGCCCCATGGGATATTCGTGATGTTCAAACTCAACAGGCAACTTTTCCCAGAAAGTGACTATCTCGCGACCAAAAACAATGGGGATCACATTGTCATGGATTCCGTGTCCGGCAAATACAGGTAAGCCAGACAGGCTTGAAATATTTTCAAGTAATTGCTCAACCTGATCAGTCAAACGACCACTCATGACCAGTAAAGCCTTAATTAATTCGGGCTGTTTCAGGGTAATCAGCTGTGAAATAGTTGCCCCCTGACTAAAGCCTGCCAAAATAATTTTATGGTCGGGTATGATACCCTGTTCCTGTAGATCCTTGACCAGTTGGATAACGCCATCTGCACTTTCCAAAGCTTGCTCAATATTGAACCTGAGACTACCATCAGCATTCATATCAATATCAAACCAGGATGCACCACCATACATGACTGTTCCAGGACCACGAATACTTAGGATGTGGAGGTTAGGGTCAAAATATGGTGCCAGACCCATGAGATCATATTCATCTGCTCCATACCCATGTAGGATGACTAGTGTCCCTTTTGAATTAGATGATTCAGCAGCGGAACGCTGAAGGATTTTTCTACCGTTTATATTGAGTTGTTGAATATTAGTCATCTAATTATGCTTTATTTTCTGCGAAACGACCAAGCGGGGATTCTAATCCCCGCTTGGCCGTTAATTACCAAATCTGGATCGATTGCCTACTCTTTATCCATAAAAGGATAAGGAAATTCACTAGGGGGCAGAAAATTTTCTTTGATAGTTCGTTGAGATATCCAACGGATCAGATTAAAGATGGAGCCCGCTTTATCATTTGTTCCCGAAGCTCGACTTCCACCAAAAGGTTGTTGTCCAACCACGGCCCCTGTGGGTTTATCATTGATGTAAAAATTCCCAGCACTATGACGCAATTTTTCAAGTGCTAGCAGGACTGCATTTCTGTCCTTGGCTAGAACAGCACCTGTCAGAGCATATGGACTGGTTGCATCCACAATATCCAGGATATCTTCCCAGCTCTCATCATAGACATAAATGGTTACTACTGGACCAAATATTTCCTCTTCCATGGTCTTGAAATGCGGATCTGTAGTGACTATCGTTGTTGGTTCAATAAAAAATCCCACGGAATCATCATAGTTTCCACCAGTAATGATTTCTGCATCCTTATGTGAGCTGGCATAGTCGATATAAGCAGTAATATCAGTATATGCTCCTCTATCTATCACCGCATTCATGAAATTCCCAAAGTCTTCGACATCACCCACTTTGATCTTGGCCACTTCTGCGATGTAGCTTTCTTTAAGCTCTGCCCACATGGACCGGGGGACATAAACACGTGATGCAGCGGAGCACTTTTGTCCCTGATATTCGAAGGAACCTCGAATCACGGCGGTTCTTAACACCTCCATCTCAGTGGACTCATGAGCAACAATGAAGTCTTTGCCTCCCGTCTCCCCTACGATGCGAGGATAGGTTTTGTACTTGGCAATATTATTTCCGATAGTTTTCCACATACTCTGGAAAACAGCCGTGGAACCAGTGAAGTGGATACCTGCGAGATGTTCACTCTCAATCACTTGAGGACCGACAACAGAACCCTTGCCAGGGATGAAGTTGATCACACCATCTGGCAGTCCCGCTTCCTCAAACATTTTCATGAGGAAATAGCCTGAATAAACCGATGAAGAGGCTGGTTTCCAGAGCGTTACATTTCCCATTAGTGCTGGTGCTGTGGGCAAATTTCCTGCGATTGAAGTAAAATTGAAGGGCGTGACGGCAAAGACGAAACCCTCCAACGAACGGTGCTCTACCTGATTCCACATACCTGTGGGTGAATAAGCTGGTTGCTGACTATAAATTTCCTGTAGATATTCTGCATTAAAGTTAAAGAAGTCAATCAGCTCACAGGCAGAATCAATTTCAGCCTGAAATGCATTCTTACTTTGCCCGAGCATTGTAGCTGCATTAAGAATATGCCGGTAAGGACCGGCTAACAGAACCGCCATTTTCTTGAATATGGCAACCCGTGATTCCCAGGGCATAACCGACCAGGTTTTCCAGGCTTCCTGCGAAGCATCGATCGCCTGTTTAATTTCTTCAGAACCTGCCATGTGGTATTTTGCCAGGACATGTTTGTGGTTGTGGGGCATGACGTTTGTAGAAGTCTCGCCTGTGAATATTTCTTTACCACCAATGATTACGGGAATTTCAACAATCTCAGATTTCATTTTGTTGAGAATATTTAGTAATTCTGTCTTTTCTGGTGATCCTGGTGCATAATCTAATATTGGCTCATTTACTGCCTTTGGGACACGGACGATTTTATCAGCCATATTTGAACTCCTCATTCAATAATCATTTAAACATTAACAAAATATGATCACATATTTTGATCTGAAATCCGTTATGCAAATTCTAATCCAATCTGTATTTGAACGATATCACTCTTCTTCAGAAAGGTATATCTTGTAATAAAAATCTAGATCAGAAGGGTCAGCAAAGATACCTATGACCTCATCTGGATAACTCTGGCCCATGGGAACATTTGACTGGATAAACAATTCCCCCTTATCATTTCGAAAAAGACCTGATCTTGAAGTCATCAATGCTTTTCGAAGCTCTCTATCATAGGATTTGATGAGCCTGGCCACGTCACGCATAGATTCGGTCAAGAGCTCAGCTCCTCATTGCGGTCCGTTAAGATTCTCTTTAATTCAGTCAGGCTGGAATCCAGTTTTTCAGTGTGACTTTGCCACTCATCCTTGGAGCCAGCTCCAGAAGACTTGGTAGGATCATTGATTTCCTCTTGAAGCACTTTGAGAAAGCCCTGAACTTGTTCCAAATTGCGCACAATTCTAACCCCAAGGTCCTGTGGAGATGGGGGCTTTGAATTCTTTGCTGGCACTTGAGGTGTTAAAATTTAGTCGTGGGTAATACGTTTTCGCATACGCGCAATAATATCGGAGTCTTCTTCCTCTTGCTCCTCGAAAGACTTCTCAGGCTCTTCTTCCCCCTCGGAGGCTTCATCTTCGTCTGGTTCTGAGCTGGCAGGACTTTCATCCGGCGTTTCCTCGTCAAAGATTTTGCCTGCCTTCAGCTTCCCAATCAAGCCACTGACTTCACCATTGAAATCTTCAATTGTTTTCTCGAGGCGTTTGAGGAGTTCGTCCATGAGATCCTGTCCATAGACATTGTTGATGCCATCCAGCATATCATTTAGCTCACCTTTCAGAAAAGTCATGCGGCTTTCTGAATTATCAAAATCAACAGGTTCTTCGACACTGGTAGTTTCTTTAGGTTTTTCGTCTTTTCCCGGCATTCTGCACTCCTGTGACAATATTCTTAATGAAATTTTACGTCAAAATCTACTAATCGGTGTAGGGTCCTAAACTAGAATGAATACTCCCCTCAGGCAATTATTACATGCCTGGAATTGATCACTTCCTCGGGGCTCTCCTCAAGTAGACTCCCTCTAACTCAATATGGCCATCGACTTTGGTCATGACCTCCTTCGAAGTGAGCAATGAATACTTCAGACTGGTGATCGCATCAGCGTTCTCCTGAAGGCAAAGATACAACATAGATCGCAATAAATCTTCAGTCGTGGCCTGGTCATTCCCTACAATCTTTATATAGCCACTCTCAATAAAGGCTTGATTCGGTCGAGGTATATACAAAACTGGAAAATTATTTGATCGCCTGGCTGGTTTTGGTATCCAGGGTGTTACAGTATGAGTGACAATAACATCCTTGATAAAACCGGGGTCAAATTTACGGTTTTTGGTTGTAAACTTCACCAGGGGAACTTTTATGGGGTTTCCTACAGGGTTCTGAGCAGGATAGGCTGCCAGTCCAGCAGGACCAAACGAGGCGCCTATATAATAACAGAGGGTATCGCCATTCATGTATGCGGCAGGAATATCACAAAACCAGGCTCCGCTCTCCTCGTAAAAAGTGAGCTCTTGAAAAACCTGACTGTCTTGCTCTTTGATGTAGAGTAAGACAAAATCTGGTTCATCCAGATAATGGGGCAATATGACTTCTAGTTGGCCGGGTACTCCCTGAAGAAAATGCTCAGGTCGATTGTGGTAGATTTCAAACGAGAAACCTGATGAGAGACAGCCGAGGAGAAAAATGACAGTTAAAATATTTTTAGCTATCACTAAACTGTATTCCCGCAGTAGATAAATATTGGTATAACTGGAAATTATAATCATCAACCAGCATTTGGACGCGCGCCGGGCTAATCAATGTTTGCAGATAATATTGTTCTCTCAAAGCCCTTATTTCGTACTGTCTACTCTCGAAATAGCGGACACCACCTATTAAAATCGCCGCATAACCAGGTATCTGGTAGACCCAACCCTTGCTCCATATAAATGAGAGGTAGGTAGCTCCCCCAATTGAGCTGACAATTGAGAACACGCGACGCGAACGAAAATCCTTAATAAAACCTGCTTCCTTGCTAAGGTGAGCTTCATATTCTGCAATGACACTTTCCTGACCTAGCAGATGCATAGACTGTGAGAAGTCCAAAGCTTTACTTCCTCGATAAAGCTGCCAGGAGGAATCGGAGAAGACTTCGAGTTTCAGACTGCTTCTCTGAAATGCATCAGGCACTTTCAACTTCAATAATTGGCTATCAAATTCAGGGTAAACCTGGATACTATCAATTTGACCAAATCCAGATGTAAGTAGAAAGATGAGAGTAATCAGACTCCATCGTAGCATTTTATTAGAAATTATATTCTTCATTTCGGGCTGAATTTAGTCAATTTTCACGGGGCTAATAATGCTTTTATGATCAATTGATCTTTGTCTCATCGCTTCCCAGCAACAAACATAAAATGTGTTACCCCATCTCCCGGTTTATTTTACCTTGCTCCTCGTAGCTCAATAAAACCACACACTATCTAAAGGAATGCCCGCATGGACCCCGTCACTTTAGGATTTTTATTATATCTGGCACTTATTTTAGGGGTTGGATTTTATACCGCACACCTCACAAAATCCATGAAGGACTTCGCGTTGGGTGGCCAACGGTTGGGACCCTGGGTCATAGCCTTTTCTGAAAGAGCCTCAGGCGAATCAGCCTGGCTCATTCTGGGCTTACCTGGAGCAGCGTTGCTAGCTGGTCTATTGGAACTATGGACAGTGGTAGGATGTATTTCCGGGATCATATTTTCCTGGTTCTTTATCGCCAGACGCTTGAGAGAGGCTACTGAAGAGTTTGATGCCTTAACCATACCTGAGTTGTTCGCCAAAAGATTTCAGGATGACCGTGGCATTCTCAGAATTCTCGCCTCCCTCATCATTACCTTCTTTTTTACATTTTATGTAGCAGCCCAATTTTCTGGTGCAGGCAAAGTTTTAAATGTCACCTTTGGCATCACTCATATGCAGGGTATGCTATTGGGAGCGGTGATAATCGTTTTTTACACACTGATGGGCGGCTTTCTCGCAGTGGCCTGGACCGACCTGGTACAGGGTATCATCATGTTAGGTACGCTGATTGTACTACCTCTGGTGGCGCTGATTGAGATTAGTGCACTTCCTGCAGTAGATTTTCAATTTGACGGTGCTAGCCTGTTCGCCGGTAAGGCGGGCATGGCGGCATTGGCAGCCGCCATCGGTGGGCTGAGCTGGGGATTGGGGTACATGGGACAACCTCATCTCGTCACACGCTATATGGCTATCGATAAAGCTGAAAATATCAAGATCAGCCGGCGCATAGCCATTTCATGGGCGGTGCCCGCGTTCTTTGGCAGCATGTTTATTGGTCTCACAGGCTATTTTCTTCTCCAAGCCGGCAGCATGAGCTTTGATGGACAGGTCTTGACATCTGCCGCCTCGTTGAGCGATCCTGAAAAACTGATGCCCATTATGGCTCAAAACCTACTCCATCCATGGATCGCTGGAATTTTTATTTCAGGAGCGATTGCTGCTATGATGTCAACTGCAGACAGCCAATTACTGGTCTCCACCACCGTCCTCACTGAGGATTTGATTGCAAATTACTTTCAGAGATTGAAAGATCGCTTCGACATTCTCGCTATTGGAAGAGGTCTCACCATCTTCATCGGTTTATTAGCATTTTATCTCGCCTGGCAGTCAACTGATCTCGTATTTGAAATGGTTAGTTATGCCTGGGGAGGTTTAGGTGCATCCTTTGGACCTGCTTTGCTACTCACTCTCTGGTGGAAACGAATCAGCAAGGTTGGTGTTATTGCAGGGATGGTAACAGGGACTTTGTTTACTGTGTTTGATTTATTTGGTGAATGGGTAAGCGCTCGATTTTCAGCATTTATCATTGCCTTCCTCGCCGTTTACATCTTTTCAATCCTCAAACCAGATGAATCTTGAGAAAATATTTAACCCTGATATTTAACGAGCATATATCTTAAGGGAATTGCTCAATGAATTAGCCAGATCCGTCGCGGCCTGACTAACCATCTCACCACCTACAGGTGCCACGGTTTCGCCCTTCCGGGCAAGTTTTGCTGTATGTGATTTGAGAGCACGAGTATCCCCTTTAACCACAGCCCACTCAGTTGAAAAGGATGATTTCCCCTCAAAAGATTCACTCCTGATCACCTTTGAAGTCCGCACATCAACAATTTTGTATGAACCTTTGATCACTGCCTTGGTGCTACGAGTGTAATGTTTCACTTTGGCTTCAACATCAGCGTAAACCTTGCGAGTCTTGGTTTTGCCCTCTTTGTCTTTGTACTTTTCAGTTTTAACAACCACTCTTTTTGCTTCCTTGTATTCTCTATGGATTGTTTGGACTGGTGTATAAATAATCTGGGTAATCTTACCCGTTAGGATTTCATGGACTCCCAAGAGAGCACCCACCTCGATAGCAGTTTCGTCATTAACCAGACCGGAGAGCCCTAGCTTTTGCTCAGCAATGACTCGATCAAGTTGATCTCTACTGATGAGTTCTAAAAATTCAGTAGCTGATGGATCCCTCATGACAGATGTGACCATTTCATCCACAACCAATTGTTCAACAGCACCATAACTTTTATTCTTACCGCTTAGATCCTCAAAAGGAAATACGGCAACTCTCTTTACCCCAGCTTTACGTGTCGATTGATATCGCGCTTCAGCATCCTTGTACTCAGCGACAAAGCTCAAAGCCTTTTTATACTGTTTGGCTGCAGCTTTTTGTTGAGACAAATCTGTTGAAGTTGATAATTCCGTGCCTGCAACGTAATGAGATTCAGCCGCCATTTGCCTTGCTTCAAGCAGTTGGCTGGAATAATCTATAATTTCCAGTTCAAGAAGTAAACCTGTCTTGGGATGCCGAACAGGGGGTAAATTTTTGACTGTATCGTGGAGGTTAACCAAACTCCGATATTCACGGGTTAAGCCATCAAACCTGAAATCATCTGAGCTACTTTCAAGTTCAGCAATTCTATTTTCATGTACACGATTCGCCATAAGAAAGGCATCTGCCATAAGTATCTGACTTTTGTCATAATCCTGGCTAATCTGTAAACTCCGTGACAGCATTAATACAGCGGCATCGTAATCGGCCCTACCATAGGCATCACGAGCGCCCCGCTCAAGTTTAGCAAATTCGCTGAAGTAAGTACAAGAATTCAGGCTCAGCAATAATACTAAAACCCCTAGTCTGTAAA
The DNA here is from genome assembly GCA_018650795.1 of Fidelibacterota bacterium. GTDB lineage: Bacteria > Fidelibacterota > UBA8477 > UBA8477 > JABMPR01 > JABMPR01. The sequence goes on along the minus strand of JABIFG010000118.1, from coordinate 84,987 downwards.
TTATCTGCCCCATCCTCATAACCTATCTCCTATTCTATATCAACATATGTCTGCATGATTCTATTAATTGAACAATATAAAAGAGTCCACGACTTTTATATGTATTAAAGACAATTTTCCTTCAAAATATTCAATATAAATCATTGACATGAGACGCATTGAGTACTATTTTTATCATGATTTTACAGGGACATCGGTCTGGTCGTATTCCCCCGCTTCCGGATTTTAGTTGTCCCTGTTTCTTTTTCAGAAAAGAAACCATAAAAAAAGCGACCTCGGTCGCTTTTTTTATTGAATAACTAACTCATTACTTATTTTTTTAAAGCAGTCTCTTCGTCATCAACGATGATAAATACATCATCTAATTTTGATATTTTGATGATGGAGGCGATTTTTTGTTGAGGTTTTACTAGAAAACATTCACCGCCTTTAATGGTAGCCTGGCGTTTAGCGAATAGTAATCCACCCAAGCCTGTGCTGTCAACCATTCTAACATTTTCCATATTGATAATAATATTTTTAAAATCCGCTTCAGCGATCGCCATAAAAATATCCCGCTTAAAAGCCTTTACGCCGCGAATATCAAATGTTGTATTCTGAACTCTCACAATGAGAGTATTATTTTTAAATTCTGTCTCAAATTTCATTTGATGGAATTCCCAATTGCACAAAAATATTTTAGTGCTTTTCACTCTATTAGACGTCTCTAAAACATCGAGACCATTTCCGAGTTCATTTACCGCAAGGTCGAATATATTCTAGGTACTATATGGGGGCAAGTTCATAACCCTGTCAATTGAAATAAATTTCTAAGCTTTATTCTATACTAACGGTCTAGTATTTCTCTTAAAATGCTTGCGGTGGAAAACAGACTCAGAATATTGCGTAACTTTATTGAATTGGCTCTGAAGTTGTCTATCATTCCCTACGCCCTTTATATTTCTCCTCAATGGCCTCTTGCTCAGATGCCAGGTCCTCTCAGCACAATATTCGGCACCCTGTTTATCCTGATCGGTCTATATGGCATGATGTCCTCAGATTTATTGATTATCCGGTTTGGTGATGGAAAACTCCACTTCTCAACCAAAAACACGCGCTTGGTTGACGTTGGATTATATGCCAGAACACGGCACCCATTTATTTGGTTTTTCTCGATCTATCAGTATGGAGTTCTTTTGGTATTTTTTGGCTTTAGCTGGCTAATATTAGGCCTATCTATCTGCATTTCTTTGATATACCTCTTGTGGCTTCTCCTCATCCAGGAGTTCTTTCTCTCCCGATCTCTTGGTGATTCTTACCTCCAATACAAAAAAAATACGCCTCTCTGGTACTGGAAAATAAAGCTGGAGGATAATCTCAAAGTTGGTTTTCGTTCACAGCTTGTGTGGCTTATTGGTATGCTGGTCATTCGCTTCTGGTATAATATCAAAATCGAAGGTTCTGAAAACATCCCACATAACCGTCCATTTCTCATAGTGTCCAATCATGAAAGCTATCTGGATCCATTCCTGTTTGGTATTTTTGTACCTTATGAAATTAAGTTTGTGACAACTGCTGATATATTCACCACCCCTTTGATGCGGTTTCTGCTAAAAGGGACTGGTAGTTTCCCCATGCGAAGACATCGTCAGGATTTAAAGTCTATCCGTACCATGATCAGAATGATAGCCAAAGGTCAGGTTGTTTGTATTTTCCCCGAGGGAGGTCGAACCATTGATGGCTCTCCGCTTCCCATTCTGAAGGAAACTTTAAAATTAATTCAGCACTGCAGAGTACCCATTTTGCCAGTTCATCTCGATGGTGCATATGAGATATGGCCAAGATGGGCACATAATCGTCGACGTGGTAAAGTCACTACTTCGTTCAAACCTGTGATTCCTCTGGAGGATCAAGACAATCTGGTGGCCTTGGAAACCCGTATCAAAACGGAAATCTTTGCAAACGATAAAACATTCCGCAAAGTAAAGAGCCATGCTATCGCACATGGAACGGAACATTTATTATGGGCTTGCTATAAGTGTCATACTCGTGATTCAATCGAGGTGACTTCAGGGCACAAGATCAGGTGCCAAAATTGCGGAACTGAGTGGCAGGTAGGCAATAATTACAGCTTCACACCACGAGGTGAATCAGACTCTCTTACCAGCATTCAGTGGATAAAGCAGATCGCAAATGATATTCTGGAATACCCCCTGGAACTTGATCCACCATTTGCTCTTGAGCCTGATGAGAAGGTGCACCTCCAATCCCCAATAGTGAAATATGATAATGAGGAGGAGGTCTTGGAGGGAAATGACTTGAGTTTAATCCTCTCTAGTGAACGGATGGTGCTTTCTAATAAACAGACTCTGATTCAGTCCTGGTCGCTGGCAAATGTTACCATATTTACTATGGATTATTTTAATGCTGTTTCCATTGGTGTTGGCGGTGTGCGTCACAGCTTTAAGCTACCAGCTGATGAAATCACCTTAAAATGGCAGACCTATTTTGACACACTCAAGGCAAAATTTGAAAAATCGAGTAGCAATACAGACTGATTTACCCGTAAAGATTCTAGGTATTTTGCGCTTTCCCCCATTTTAATCTCCATTATCTTTGCGGTCACATCAAGTTAAGAAAGGGATATCGTGAGTAAGCCATTACCTGAGATTACATTTAAAGCTGTTATACTTGGTATATTACTATCTATGATCCTGGCAGGCGCTAACGCCTACCTCGGTCTCTTTGCAGGCATGACAGCTTCCGCCTCCATTCCAGCTGCAGTAATAAGCATGGGTGTTCTAAGTCTGTTCAAAAAACACAACATTCTAGAAGATAATATAGTTCAAACGGCTGCGTCTGCTGGTGAGTCACTAGCGGCTGGAGTCATTTTTACTATTCCAGCCCTGCTCCTTATGGGATATTGGGAAACCTTTGATTATATGGAAATTGCCAAAATCGCCAGTGTGGGTGGATTAATTGGTGTTTTATTTACCATCCCTTTACGACGTGCTCTGATTGTTGAAGCAAAACTGACTTATCCTGAGGGGATTGCTACCGCTGCGGTTCTGGAAGCAGGTAATGCAAAAAGTAGTGATGCTGAAGATGAGGTGCAGGGTGGCTTGCGCTTGCTTACTCTGGCCAGTATAACTGCGGCACTCATGAAACTGGGTCAACAAGGCTTTGCCCTCTGGCACTCCGCAATAGAGGGCGCAACCAGCATGGGCCGCTCCGTTTTCGGCTTTGGGATGGATCTGTCACCTGCTCTTATCTCGGTTGGATATATCGTGGGTCGTAATATCAGTATTCTGGTTTTTGCCGGTGGAGTCATATCCTGGTTCGTAGCCATTCCTATTTACACTGCCATTTATGGGTTTGAGGGTGATGCAATGGATGCAGCGAATACTATCTGGGATACAAAAATACGCTACCTTGGCGTAGGAGCCATGGTTGTGGGTGGAATCTGGTCATTGATCAAATTGTTCAAGCCTCTCATGGTGGGAATTCAGGCAAGTCTGAAGGCTTATAGTTCTGTCAAGAACGGTGAAGTTCTGAAGCGTGAGGAAAATGACATTCCTATCAAGTATGTGGGGATTGCCCTGCTCGTGCTCATGATTCCAGTCTTTATGATATACAATGATATCCTACCGACACCGCAACTCGCTATTTTAATCACTGTCATTATGATGGTTTTTGGATTCTTTTTCTCGGCAGTAGCTGCCTATATGGCCGGTGTGGTTGGTTCTTCAAACAACCCAATCTCCGGCGTCACTGTGGCTACCGTCTTGTTCGCCTCTCTCCTGCTTCTCGCCATTCTGGGAGCCGGCTCTCTACAAGGGGCAGCAGCTGCTATTATGGTAGGGGCTGTGGTTTGTAATGCAGCTGCAATAGGTGGTGATAATCTCCAAGATTTAAAAACAGGACACATCGTTGGAGCAACACCCTGGAAACAGCAAGTTATGCAAGTCATTGGTGTGTTAAGTGCGGCCATAGTTCTGGGAGTCGTTCTCGATATTTTACACACCGCATACACGATTGGTTCACCCACCTTATCAGCACCTCAGGCGACCCTGATGAAAGCCGTGGCGGAAGGGGTTTTTCAGGGAAATTTACCCTGGAATATGGTGATCATGGGTGCCATTATTGGCGTGATCATTATTGCTCTGGATGTTAGACAAGAACGAAATGGATCTGATTTCAGGATTCCAATCCTGGCCGTGGCCGTAGGTATATACCTGCCCATTTCCCTGACAACTCCTATCTTCATTGGTGGAATGTTAGCTCATTTTGGAGACAAAATGGGTGCAACTGATTCTACAAAGAAGAAGGGTTTGCTCCTGGCAGCTGGTATGATTACAGGCGAAGCTATTATGGGTATCCTGGTAGCCCTGCCTATTTTCCTCACAGCAAATAAGGACTGGTGGCCCACCTATGATGGTTTTAACTGGTTAGGACCCATTTTGATTATTGCCATTGCCATCTGGTTCATTACCACATTAAAAACCGATAGAACTGAAGTCGGAGAGAATTGATGAAACCAGTTCGTAGAGATTTTTTGTTAGAACTGCCTAAGCCTGAGCTCCATTGTCACCTCGATGGCTCCTTACGTTTGGAGACCATGCTGGATATTGCCCAAAAGGACAAGATAGAATTGCCCGCCAAGGATGTGGATGGTCTAAAAAAAGTAGTTGTAGTCCAAAAGCGGGTTAAAAGTCTGGAAGAATACATTGAGAAATTCCAGTTCACTCTAGCTGTACTGCAAACCCCAGAAGCCCTGCAACGAGTAGCTTTTGAGCTGGCTGAAGATGCGGCAGCCGAAAATGTTCGCCATCTTGAAGTCCGTTACTCCCCGATTCTGCATAAAGATAAAGGTATGACCCCCATGGAGTCCCTGGATGCAGTTATCAAGGGACTTCGTGAAGCTGAACGTGAATTCAACATAAGTACCGGTGTCATTATTTGTGGAATCCGCAATTTCTCCATCGAATCCTCCATTGAACTTGCTGAACTGGCAATTGCTTATAAGTACAGAGGTGTGGTTGGGTATGATCTGGCTGGGGCAGAAGAAAACTTTCCTGCTAAGGATCATCTGGAAGCCTTCTACCTCATTCGAAATAATAATGTCAATGTGACGCTCCATGCTGGTGAAGCCTACGGACCCCAATCCATTCACCAGGCCATCCACTATTGTGGAGCAAATCGTATTGGACACGGAACCCGGTTAAGGGAGGATGGTGATCTGATGAATTATATCAATGATCACCGCATTTGTCTCGAAGTGTGTCTGACTTCCAATTCTCAAACTGGCAGCATTGGCAAAGTAAGTAATCATCCCCTGAAGTTTTACCACGACTATGGGTTGAGGTTAAGTCTGAATACTGATAACAGGCTCATTAGTGGGGTCACACTGGTTGATGAATATATGTTGGCTCATGAAACCTTTAATTTCAATATGCTGGATTTTAAGGACTTCATCATCAGCGGGTTCAAAAGTGCTTTTCTGGAGCATCGAGAACGCACGAAATTGATCAAAGAAGTTGCCCATCAGATAGATGACTATCTGGGTCTAGGTGAAAAAAAATACTGATCAGTATAGTTTTAATTGAATTTTTTAAGTAATGCCAGTGATGGATTGTCGGGTATATCAGTATGGCAGGAAGAATTGCAGCCTGAGCAGCTAATCGATCCACTTTTGGGTGTTTTTCCCAGATTAAAGAAATATTTTGCAGTATACCAGATTGCTATGACAACACTTATTGTCACTAGCAGGATATCAACTAACTGAGCCAATTAAATTTTCCTCCAAAGTATGCAACCAAAAAGGCCAGCGTATAGGCCAGGGCCAGAGAATATCCGATGGAAAAGAAGGTGTAAGCCCAGGTGCCTGTTTCGCGCTTAATAGCGGCCACAGTGGCCAAACAAGGTGTGTAGAGAAGCGTAAAGACAAGGAAGCTTAAGGCTACAAGAGGAGTCATACCAGAAGACCTTAACCCACTGATTACACCCTGACTTCCTTCATCGACATCCTCACCAACACCAAACAAGACTCCGTAGGTAGAAACCACAATTTCTTTAGCGACAAAACCCGTAATTAATGCCACACTTTCCCGCCAAGTAAATCCCAGAGGTCTCACGATAGGTTCGAAAACTTTTCCGACACGTCCGATCCATTTTTGCTCAGTGATATCACCTATCTCCTGCTGACGGAGGCTGTACAACTCCCTGGACCGTTCACTGGCCAATGCTTCCTTCAATATTTGAAACTGTTGATAAAGTTCTAGATAGCTTGCGCTGGATTCGTACTCGACCATCTCAGAATGGTATTCCAGGCGATCTTTTTCAATGGACATATTTAATTTTGATTCCAGGTCTACTAATTGAGAATCATAGTGAGATACTAAAATATTTTTTTCACTGCTGTAGTTCCTGTCCACTTCAACATCGGTTGGGAAGTAGCCCAAAACCCAAATGATGACAGATCCAACCAGAATGACGGTTCCCATCTTCTGAATAAAAAGATAACCACGCTCCCAGGTATGCAAGCTTAGTGACCGTAAAGTAGGACGTTGATAAGGTGGCAACTCCAGGACAAACGGTTTGGACATCCCCTTCAGAATAGTTTGGCTGAAAAGTTTTCCACTAGCTATGGCTACAACGATACCCAATATATACATTGAAAATATTACAGTAGCTGCATTATCGGGGAAAAAGGCACCTGCTACGAGGACATAAACTGGAAGTCGCGCAGAACAACTCATGAAAGGATTGATCAGGACGGTGAGTATCCGATCACGACGTGACTCTAATATGCGGGTACCCATAATCGCAGGTACATTGCAGCCAAACCCCATGATCATGGGGATAAAGGCTTTGCCATGAAGCCCAATATTATGCATAATCCGATCCATGATAAAGGCTACACGAGCCATATACCCTGTGTCCTCCAGCACTGCGATTATAAAGAAGAGTATAAAAATATTTGGTAAGAAAACCGCTATGGCTCCAACACCACCAATGACGCCGTCTACCAATAAGCTGGCAAACATACTGTCAGGCAGTAAGCCGGAAATGAAATTCATGAGGGCCACGAGTCCAGTATCGATCCAGTCCATAGGAATGGAGCCAAGATCGTAGGTCAGTTTGAACATGAGCCACATGAAGAGGCCGAAAATGGGTAAACCCAACCAGCGATTGGTAAGTATTCTGTCGATCTGGCGACTATGGTCCACCGAATCTACAACAGTTTCAACAACGCATTCGCGCAGGGCTCCCTGAATAAATCCATACCTAGCGTGGGAAAGGACTGCTCGACCTGTGTCCTTGAATAATCCCTCAATCCGGTCTATGGAGACTTTGGCTTGATTTAGAATATCAAGCTCATTGCTATGCGCTCTAACTTCATCTCGAGTTTGCTTATCCGATTCCAACAACTTGATGGCGGTCCATCTAGTGTGTTTATCCGTGATGTCATTCTTTCTAATGAGCTGACTGAGATTTTCAATTTCTACTTCAATATCTCGGGGATAGGCGATATCGATTAATCGAGCTTTGTTGGAAACCTCTGTGCTTACACGAAAAATTTTCTCCTTGAGAAGATCTATTCCTTCACCTGTTCGTCCAATTACAGGTACTACTGGTGCTCCTAATAGGGTGGCCAGCGTATCAGCATCAATCTGCAAACCTTTTTCTTGAGCCATATCCATCATATTTAGCACAATGACGAGGGGCTTACCCAATTCAATTAATTGAGTGGTGAGAAAGAGGTTTCGCTCGAGGTTTGAGGCATCAATAATATTTACAACTACATCGGCTTCATCGTTTTCCAGATATTGGCGAACCACAGTTTCCTCAGCAGAGAAAGCAGCCAGGGAATATGTTCCAGGGAGATCAATAACATCAAATTTGAGGTCGGAGTAATTGTAATGTCCTGATTTTTTCTCAACAGTAACACCAGGCCAATTTCCGACTCGCTGTTTTGCTCCAGTCAATGCATTAAAAATGGTGGTTTTACCGCAGTTGGGATTTCCGGCTACTGCAATGTCAAAATTCATTTTAAGCTAAACGCTCCACAGCAATCTTTTGAGCATCCATGCCCCGTAGTGACAAATGATATCCCTTCACGATGAGTTCCATGGGATCACGCAGCGGCGCGTATTTATCAACGCATATTTCAGCATCACGTGTGATTCCCATTTCTATCAGGCGATGACGAAAATTCTCACTACCACCGATTTCAATAATACGCCCCTTTTCGCCAGGTTTTAGGTCGCTCAAGCGTAAATCATTTTCATTAGCTTTATTGAGTTTGTGTCTGGGTCTTTTAAAGTTAAACATGGGGGTCTTTCAGCCGGCTAAGCGCTTACCGCTTTGAGATTAATCAGCATCTATTTATTTTTCTTACAATCAGAACAGGTTCCAAAAATGTGCATGGTATGTACGGAGGGTGTAAAATCGTGTTCTTCACAAGTAGCCAACTGCTGGGCTTCCATTTCCAAATTGAAGAACTCAATTACTTTGCCACACTCTTCACATATTAGATGATCATGGTGTTCATCATCACCCTTGCTCCGTTCAAAGCGCATACGTCCATCGCCAAAATCAAGTCTGGTGACCAAGTCCTGCTCAACCAGGGCTTCAAGGGAGCGATACACAGTTGCTCGACTCACATTTTTTTGTTTCTTGAGTAACTCGAGGTAAATTTCTTCAGCATCAAAATGCTCACGAGTTGCATCCAACAATTTCAGCAGAGCAATCCGTTGATTCGTGGCTTTGAGTTCATGCTCTCTGAGAACTTGCTTTAATTCCTGGTTTTCCGATACAGACATAATCTGTGCTCCTCTCATTGCAAAGATAAGAATGAATCTCATTTACACAAGTGCAAATAAGTCTCATTTAGATTTAGGAATTAATTTATGTGAGTTCGTGGGGAGTGTGAAATCCCCGGATTTTACAATATGTAGGAGTTTTGATTATTTCAGAAAGAACAGAAAGTCAGGCATTAATCCGTAACATCAAGATTGGCAAACTTGGCGATCAACTTCTTTTTCACATTGCCCTGGAACATCACCGTGACTTTAGCTTCTGGACCAGCTCCTTCAACGGTAAGAATTTTTCCCTTCCCAAAGATTTTATGACCGACTTGCATACCTGCCACATAGACCCCGGGCTCATGCTGATTGAGGGTCCCCAGCGCACGTCGCATCCCAGTCGTCTGTTTTGGCGCAGGCTTGGTTGGTTTAGTACGGGTCACTTTTACTCCAGGTTTTTTGCGATAACCCTCTCGGGATAAATCACTGATACTTCTCGTTGAATAGTCCAATAAATGAGCTGGTATTTCTTCGAGAAAACGTGAGGGGCGACTGTACATCGTCTCTCCATATCGTTGTCTCATTTGAGCACCACTTAAATATGCACGTTCCATGGCTCGTGTCAAGCCAACATAAAAAAGTCTTCGTTCTTCTTCAAGGGCTTCATTATCGTCGATCGAGCGCTGTAAAGGGAATAGTCCATCCTCCATACCAGTTAAGAATACGACAGGAAATTCCAAGCCTTTTGCGCTATGCAGAGTCATCAGAGTGACCTGCTGTTTATCCTGGTTAAACTTATCAATATCAGTAAGTAAGGCAACTTCTTCCATGTAGCCAGTCAAATTTGGTTCTTCAACCCTCTGAGCGTATTCAGAGATTGCTGAGAGCAATTCGTAGATATTGTCTACACGAACCTCACTCTCTGCTGTCCCTTCAGTTTTATACTGATTAACAAATCCAAGTTCATCAACAAAAACCCGCGCCCACTCTTCCAGATTCAATTCATTGAGCAAGCTGGAATATTTTCCGATCAGTTGGACAAACTCAATCACCCGATTAAAGGCTCGTGCAGGCAATCCATATTCCTGAGCCCGAGTTGCAGCACTAAAAAGGGAGATGCCCTGATCAACTGCGAATGAATTGATAGCATCCTGGCTGGTCTTGCCGATCCCCCGGGTTGGTTTATTGATAATCCTCATGAAACTGACATTATCCAGGGGATTCACAATAAGTCGAAAGTATCCGAGAATATCTTTTACTTCCAAGCGGTCGTAAAATTTGGTACCACCGATGATCTGGTATGGTATACCGTTCCGTCGTAGTACATCTTCAAGTGGACGGGATTGGGCATTGGTGCGATAGAGCAACGCTACATCCTGGAAACCATGCTTATTGCGACGGCATACTGATTGAATCTCATCCACAATGAGACGTCCTTCGTCCAGCTCATTTCGTCCTTCCAGAACTTTGATGATATCACCATCGCCACTTTCAGTAAAGAGTTCCTTGGCGGCCCGTTTTTCATTCAGAGAAACTACAGCTGAAGCAGCTGAAAGGATTGTTTTAGTCGAGCGGTAATTCTGTTCAAGCTTAAATATCTTTGCTCCAGGGAAATGTTGTTGAAAATCCAGGATGTTTCCGATATCAGCACCACGCCAGCCATAAATGGATTGGTCGTCATCGCCAACAACACATAAATTTTTATGCTCGTGACTGAGCGCTTCTACGAATAAAAATTGTGCTTTGTTGGTATCCTGATACTCATCAACCATTATATATTTAAACTGATCCTGGTATTTTTTCAGGATATGGGGATTCTTTTCAAATAACTCGAGCGGCTTCAGGAGGAGGTCATCAAAATCCATGGCACTGCTATTTTTAAGTTCGGACTGATAAATCGCATAAATTTTAGCAACGGTATCATCAAAGGTTGATAGCGCTAAATCAGCTGCCTCCGCTGGAAAAATCATTTGTGACTTGAATTGTTTAATATTGTAGAACACTGAATTGGGTTTGATGACATCAGTTGAGATTTGCAGATCCTTTAGGATTTTTTTGACCACTTTCTGACCGTCTTCGTCATCGTAAATGCTAAAGCTCTGCTCATATCCAATGTAGAGGGCTTCACGCCTGAGAATTCTGGCACAGATTGAGTGGAACGTACCCATATTGATATGAGAGCGATCTTCACCAAGTATACGCTTTATGCGGTCCCGCATTTCTCCAGCAGCTTTATTTGTAAAGGTAACAGATAGAATTTCATGGGGCTGGGCCGTTCCACTATAAATCATATTTGCTATCCGATGGGTCAGAACACGGGTTTTTCCACTACCAGCACCGGCAAAAATAAGTACTGGTCCTTCAAGGGCTTTAACTGCAGCTTGCTGTTGAGGATTTAGTCCAGCCAGGACATTATTCATCGAGAGGATCTCCGGCGTTGATAGCGATTCACTTTATTATTGTGCTCGCGGAGGGTTCTAGAAAAATCGTGAGCACCAGTGCCATCATTTTTTCCAACAAAATATAGATAATCAGTTGTTTCTGGATTCAGGGCAGCTTGGATGCTGGCCAGACCTGGATTTGCAATAGGACCGGGCGGAAGCCCTCGCTTCAAGTAGCTATTGTAAGGATCATTGATTGAAAAATGTTTGCGTTGAAGATTGCCATTCCATTCTCCCCTGCGCACGAGCATGTATATTACAGTTGGGTCGCAACCAAGCAACATGTCTTGCTTAATTCGATTATGATAGACCGAGGAGACCAATCTGCGTTCATCTTCTCGAGCAGTTTCCTTTTCAACCAGTGAGGCAAAGGTGATGAGACGCTGGAGATTAAATCCCATAGTTTTGGCATCTTCGAGCATCCTGGGTCGAATACTTTCTTTAAATTGCCCAACCATTTTTGCCAACACCATAAATTCATCACTATTTTCCAGAAATCGATAAGTCTCCGGGAACAGTGTTCCCTCTAGATGTGTGAATCCGTCCCCAGCCATAAGGAGCAAAGTAGAATCTGTGAGAAGGCCATTCATTTTAAGCGAGTCCAGATTTAATTTTCGGCTGAGGAGTCCGACAATTTCATCAGAGCGTAACCCTTCAGGAATGGTTACGGTTATTTCGATGGCTTTTGCGTGAGCAAGTGCTTCAATAGCCTCAGTATTAGTAAGACCTTTTTGAATGGAATAGGCACCTGGATAGATAGCCCGGGTTCGATTAAGTAAGCGCGCAGCTACTTTGAATGATTCGGGTGAAGAAATAATGTCAGCCTCATAAAGCTGCTGAGCAATTGAGCTTAATGAACTGCCCTCACGAATAACAATATGCGATAGTTCTTCACCCATCTTCCCTGGTCTGGAATCAAAAATGATATAAAGGCTGGTAATACCTGCCAGGCAAAGAAACATAACAGATATGAGAGCGTAGCGCAGGATCCTATTCAAACACAAATTCCTTTCTGAAGTCTATCAATATAGAAGGGGTCATTTGGCATGTCAACGAGTGTAAATATTTAAACAAATAAATGATTTTTATTTGCGCACCTATTTGTCACCGTCTATATTCGCCGCGCTATGATAAGTGAAGGAAACAAAGGCACCAAACACTGGCTCTCTGAGTTACCATTTACGCGAATAAATTATTTTCTTTTCATAGCAGGGCTTATTGTCATAATTCTTGGATATGTTTTGATGGGTACAGGTGAATTAAACAGTGTGCAAGCACTGTCAGTCTCACCGGTTGTTTTACTCATTGGCTATCTGGTAATCATTCCAGTCGCAATATTATACAGGAAAAAAGACTAAGCCGTTTGAAATTTTTGGGATCGTAGTTTCCGTCTTCGCTCTCCGAGCTTCGCCGTGACAGGCAGCCTGGTAGAAGTGTGAAAGCGGAGTTCCGCATAAATTTTTTGATATTTTGGGATCGTAGTTCAGCTTGGTTAGAACGCCGGCCTGTCAAGCCGGAGGTCGCCGGTTCGATCCCGGTCGGTCCCGCAATTAAATCCTGCCTTTTGGTGGGATTTTTTGTTTTATACAACTCTCAGCTTTTTTTCAACCAATTAAATGAATTTCTCGAAACTGCCTAACCGCAAAGTGCGCTGAGGACGTAGAGAGGATTATTTGATTTAATTCTTCCTGAAATTTGGATGGCTTGATGGGGCGTACTTCTGTATTAGCGGCAAGAATAATTAATCAGTTTTATTAAAAATACGATAATCTAGAAGTCGGTGAATTAAGAATCTTATTTGACTGGGTTTAATTGAAAGTGCCAGTTTCAGGAATCTCAGGGGAGATTTAAAATAAAATTCTCTGAACGCTTTTGATTGAGCGTTCATAAGCAGCTTATCGGTCAGCTCTCCAGGCAACCACTCCGGTTCCTTATAGCTTTTCTTATCCCAATTGGGGACAAATTTACCTTTGAGCGTATCCCACAATTCTGAACCTGGCAATACGTCTAAGATCAGAAATTGAGCTCTTGCCAACTTTGACCTTTTCGCGAAGTGAATACTTTTATTGAGAGTTTCCTCAGTCTCCCCTGGCAGACCAAAAATAAAAAATCCCTGACATGAGATACCCGCTTTGGAAGCAAGGTCAATTGATTTCTCTATGGTTTCAATTTTCACCTGTTTCTTAATATTAGAAAGAATCTGTTGATCCGCTGATTCCACTCCGTAGGCAAAATAATAACAACCACTTTCCTTCATCTTGGATATTAGGTCTGCATCGACTTTATCGGCTCTAATTCCATTAGGACACGCCCAACTAATTTCGATTCCCGTTGTGATAATAAGTTCGCAGATTTTATCGATATGCCCACGTCTGATTGTCAGATTATCATCTTCGAAGTGGATTTCTCTAATCCCAAATTGATCAACAAGATATTTAATTTCCTGGATAACATTCTCTGGTGATCTAAACCGGATTTTGCGATCATAAAAGCTAGGACTTGCACAAAATGTGCATTCATATGGACAACCACGAGTTGTTATAACTGGAGCGACTGGAAAATTTTTGACAATTGCCCCATGGGGTGCTTTAGGATATAAATTGGGATTGAGTTGCTCCCAATCTGGGAATGGAATGTCGTCTAAATTCTCAATCTTTTTCCCTTTTTTAATTACAGGCTTGCTGTCCTCAAAATCTTTGATTGAATAAACGCCTGCGATACTATCACTTTGAAAATTATTTTGAAGAAGCTTAAGTAGAGCAATCTCTCCTTCACCTAATACGACATAATCACACCCTGATTCAGCAAGTGTTTCCTGAGGAAGAAATGTTGGATGGACACCACCGATAATAACCCGCAGCCCCGTTTCCTTGAGCATTTGTGATAATTCGATGGTCTCTTTATAAAATGCAGTAAGACAGGTAATCCCAACGACGGTTGGAGTCTCGGCGACGATTGATTCTAAAAGTTCAGCATTACTAACATTGTCACGTAAACCATCAAATATTTTTACATCCATTCCATTTTTTTCAAATAGGACGACAGGTAGCCCAACGCTAGTGGTGGCGTTATTATGTGGCTGTCATAATTTGGTCTTACCAATACTACTTTCATCATCTCATCACTTGGAAGGAAAGAATTTCACGATTAAGTTTTTAGCAATCTATTCACCTTTGTGAGTTGAATATACACTTAGGTTAATTATTTCAAAATTTAAGAATTGAAAAATCCATAATATGACTAAATCCAAAAATATTATCTCAGCGCTCATCTTTATTTTCGCCATTATATTTATTTTTGCCTCTGCAATGCACTCAATGGAAGAACCACTGGAAAGAGATCTCACTTCTTATGGATATATTGGCCACGCTCTGCTTTCCGGAGAGCATCTATATACAGAACTGTGGGATCACAAACCACCAGGTATTCATATCACTTTCGCAATGTCTGAGCTCATCTGGGGTTATGGACAACAATCACTAACTTTTTTATGGGTTATCGTAACTATCCTCTCAACCCTCTTGATTTACTTAATTCTTGACAAAATCTCAGGCTGGCAATCTGGTCTGATAGGTGTGTCATTTTGGGTCCTCTCTTCAAATTCTGCCTATTTACAGGCCAACCAACCCAACACAGAAATATTCTTAAATCTATTCACGCTGGTTGCCATATGGGCGCTGGTGCAGACACCTATGCCCCGGTTCAAGCATTTACACCTGGCGGGTTGGGCTATGGGAATAGCAACTATGTTCAAACCTGTTGCAGTCTTTGTTCTCGTACCTATGCTATTCTACATTCTGCTCCAGATTTACCAATCCCAGGAGAACCGCAATATAAAGACATATTTCCAACAGAGCCTGGCCATCTTGTACCCCGTACCACTGCTGTGGTGCTCCATGTTTGCTTATGCTCTACTACTCGGTCGATTTCAAGAGTACTGGGATATACTCATCGTGTACAACGGTCAATATTCTGGAAATTTCCTTATGAATATTTGGGGATTTTTCTCTCGACCCACCTATTTATTCTCGCAATCCCTGTATGGGATATGGATTCTCGTTTTATTGGGTTACGCCTGGCTCTTTATCGGCTCACGATCTAAAAAGATGCAAACACCTCACTACTTCTTCATTTTAATGACGCTTGGGGTTCTATTTGAAATAGGAAGTATCGGTCGTAATTATCCACACTATAATCAGACCCTTTTTCCAATGTTAACCATCAATTCCAGTCTACTGATCATCAACATTTTTAAAGAACTAAAAGTAAATCGGGTTTGGCGTTTGCTCCTGGGAAGTGCATTGATATCAGTTGCTCTTGGGACCATGATCAATCATCAGGTTGAATTCTTCAAACTTAGTCCAGTTGAATTATCTCATGAGAAATACGGTGATCAATTTATCGATGCCTGGGAAATGGGCCTCGAAATCAAGGCCATGACGAATCCGGATGAGTCGATCTATTACTGGGGCTCTGAATCGGGAGTTTATTATTACAGTCAAAGAAGGGCAGCATCTGGAATATTCTACAATCTTCCTCTGAAAGAGAAGAAGAATAAAAAAGTCAGCGAACTGATGTCGCGATTACTGGCGGATTTGGAGAAGGCACCTCCAGCGGTTTTTATCTGGAACAGCAAAGAGGGTAATATTGAAAAAAACCGGTTATACGAGTTCGTTTCAGAGGACTATCACCTGCTTGGCAATCGCTCATACTTCCAAATATATGTAAGAAATCTTCAGTAGTATGAGCCCACAAACTTATAAATATGTCATAGTAGGTAGCGGAATTTTTGGTGCTGTCATAGCTGAGCGTATTGCAAATGATCTTGGTGAACCCGTCCTGGTGATAGAAAAACGAGATCATACTGGTGGAAACTGCCATTCTGTTGACCATTCGGAAACTGGTATACACTATCATCTTTATGGCACCCATATATTCCACACTAGTGATACAGAGGTCTGGAAATACATCAATAGGTTTACTGAATTCAATGGCTATCGTCATCAGGTTCTCACCACCTTTAAGAATAAGGTTTACCAGATGCCCATCAATCTGGAAACCATTAATAGCTTTTACGGATTAAACCTGAAACCCTTTGAGGTCACTGCTTTTATTGAGACGGAAGCACATAAATCGGGTATTGACCAGCCCTCCAATTTTGAAGAAAAAGCTATCAGTATGATGGGCTATCCTCTTTATGAGGCCTTCATTAAGGGATATACAGCCAAACAATGGGGCTGTGACCCTAAACAGCTCCCTGCCTCCATTCTAAAACGCCTGCCGTTTAGGACCAATTATGATGAAAGCTACTTTTTCGACTCCTGGCAGGGTATTCCAATCCATGGTTACTCCCCAATATTTGACAAGCTCCTGGCCAATCCCAGAATCCAGGTTGAACTGAAAACTGACTTTTTTGAAATCAGGGATGAACTGGCCGAGGATGCAAAGATCATCTATAGCGGTCCCATCGATAAGCTATTTGGATATAAATATGGACGATTGGAATGGCGTGGATTGTCATTTGAGGAGAAAATCAGAGAGGTAAGCGATTTCCAGGGAACTTCTGTGATGAATTATGCCGAAGAACAGATTCCCTATACCAGGATTCATGAACCACGGCATCTGCACCCCGAGAAAGTGTACCCTGATAGTCAGACCTTGACAATTAAGGAGTTTTCGCACGCTGACAAGGGAGATGACCCTTCCTATCCGCTGGGTGGAGCACAAAACAAAGCATTGCTTGAGAAGTACCAGGCAGAACTCATTCAACATGAGAATCTTTGCGTTGGTGGTCGTTTGGGAGATTACAAATATTATGATATGGATCAGACCATCGCGGCCGCTCTCAGTACATACGATAAAATCAGTAGCCAAACCAAATGACGGAAAACCAAGCTGAAACACTCGCTCTGATTGTCCCCGTGTACAACGAGGCTGAAATTATCTCCGAGGTGCTTAAGGAGTGGGACGCTACTCTTGGGGAACTCGGTCTTAACTATCGAATCCATGCTTACAATGATGGTTCTACGGACAATTCCCTTGAAATCCTGAATGTATTAGCAAGGGACATGAAATCGTTGGAAATTCATGCCTCACCAAATTGTGGCCATGGACCTACCTTGCTTAAAGGATACACCCAAGCCCTCCATAGCACTTGGATTTTCCAAACAGATTCTGATGGCGAGATGTCAGCTAAACATTTCAACGAGTTATGGGCAAATCGGGGGGAGTATGATTTTTTATTGGGGCGCAGGTCCCAACGGTCTCAAGCCTTATCTCGCAGGGTAGTGAGCTTCATTTCAAGATCAGTGATTCGACTATTTTATGCTAGGGGCGTTTGGGATGTAAACTCCCCTTTCAGGTTGATGCGAGTTTCTGCAGTGAGTAAATTTTTGTTAAATATTCCCTCAGATACCTTCGCGCCAAACCTGATCATCTCAGGTATGGTAAATTTGAAAAAATGTAGCATTTATGAAACATTAATCCCCCATCAAGAAAGACAAACCGGGGAGGTTTCAATCAAAAAGTTTCGCTTACTCATGGCTGCCTTAATTTCTTTTGGCCAGACCATTTTATTTCGGATTAAAAGCGGCTAAGAAGGTTGTCATGTACAAAATTCCCTGGTTTCTATTCTAATTCTTTGAATATCGGAATTCTATACAATATTATCTAACACAAGTAACAATTATTTTTAAAGTGGGGATTTGTTTAATTATTGAAAAATATTTTGTGTGAAAAAACAGCGAAATCCTCTCGCTTTCCCAATGTCAAAGTCACTCTCCAGCAAATGAATTCAAGAATTCTTCAACCTATTTTTGTCCTGATTGTCATCAGTTTTTTACTCATCCAGTGTAAATACTCTCCGACAGGAAGCAATTTTCAGGACAAAACGATACCCGAACCCGTTCTTTATATTGACTTGAATGGATCCCCAGACACCATTACCGTTTGGGGCCAGGCCACTCTTGCCTATAATCTCGACCTTTTGGGGCGAAATTTTTATGAAGGAGAACTTCTGCTAGAGAATGTGACAATTTATAGTTTTAGTCAACCTACCGGCTCCTATTCATTCTATACAAATAATTACGTTTCAGATACACTTAGTTTAATCATTAAAGGCTTTTCAAGCTCAGGTTCAAATAGTCTGGCAGATATTGCCGGTCTGGAATATCTCATGTTTGAACGTGAATACACGCTTATCATTGATAATCGACCCCCCATCTCATTGGCTATGCTTAACATTTCGACTGAATCTGGTGATATGGTTATCAACTGGGAAAAATTTAATAGAAATGGGTTTGTCAGATACAATATTGACAAAGGCCACCCTACTTCTGGTGGGTTTATTGATGAACGCCATCTTACTTCTACATTTGATATCAATCAAACGAGTATAGTGGACACGACATACCTGGGCGGACCAGCCTATTATCGAGTGAATATTATTTCTGAACTGGGATCAGCTCTAGGTGAATTCATGTTCTATGAAGAGTCGGCACCCACTTTTTATCTTTCCAACGACACAAACTATAACGAAATACACTTGCAATGGTCCCCTTGTCATTATCCACAAAATTTTGCTCATTATAGCATCCAGGTGGATGATAATTCCATCTATACTACTGATAACATTAATGATACAAGCTATCTTGATATCGATGCCTGGTTTGGAGACCCGATTGAGTACATTCTGGAAGTTGGCCTGAAAAACAATTCGATCTGGTCGGATAACTTGCATAGCAATATTGACGCCTTTCTGGGTGAGACCTTCCCCCATCCCGGAAGCTTACAATTCAGTGAGAGCCAATTATCGTTTTACCGACTCTATGGCCAGACACTTTATCGTCACGATGCTGAGTCCTATTCAATTTTAGATTCACTTAACATAATGTCAGAAGCCAGTTATCGCCAATTTGGGATCTCTCCAGACGGACAATTGGCCTACATAATGAGTTATTCGAATGATGTCGGTTATCTCCAAAGCGTGGACCCCCTATCCTTGAGCATTCTGCAAACCTGGACCACCAGCTCACTCCTGGGATATAATGGTCGGGCAATGGATGATATCTCCGTCTCAAATAACAACTGGATTACCTTTCCGAGCTACCGAGATAGTGACAATGTGAATTGGGGTATGGGCGTTGTGGTCATCCAAATGAATGACCCCATTCAAGTAATTAATCCAAATTATGCTTATTCAACTTCTGCCAAAATATCTGCAAATGGTCAATATTTAATTGCCTATGACTCGCTCTATGTTGTGAGCTCTAATCATCTAGCAGGGCGAGCAGATTTAGGTCAGTGGATCGAGAGTATTTTTGTTGGCGATGGCAATCAATTTATTGTAGCAGATGACCAGACAATGACCGTTTATAGTGCCGCCGATATGGGCATTGTAAATCAGGTTCTAACATCTGAAAAACTTCGAAGACCTAATTATGATCCCACCACAGGCTATGTTGGTGGCAAATTCCTGAGTAGCGATCGATATATGATATATGATCCCATATCGGGAATAGCCATTCACGATATTTCTATTAGTTCAGGTGCCTATAAACTCTGGGACGATAAAATATTCACATCGGGATATGTACTGCCCATTGAGGCTTTAAATGATTGATCATAGGAATGTCCTGAGAAATATTCTGTTTTGCTGCTTCTGCTTAATGTCCAGCGCCCATTCTGCAAATCTTGAATTCCGTATCCAAGGGGGTCAGGGTCATTATAACATGCCCGGTTTGCACAATCTACAAACAGAGGTGATTGCAGAGTTGAAAGGCATGTCTGTCCCTGTTAAAATCACTTCTAATTTCCCAGATTTCTATTTTTCAAGGGTTGAAGTCCTCCACAGATTCAGTCAAGGATACACAGGGGGGCTTTCCTGGATGCATATGGAGACCGGTGGCCGTATTCACTACGCAGATTATTCTGGAGAGATTAGCTCGGATCAGATTCTTACCTGTAATGGATTTGGACTTTCCAATACCTGGACAATAATGGCCTCCAAATGTTTTAGCTCTACCTTCAACATGCCTATAAGCTTTCTGTGGAGCACCCTCGACATGCTGGATGAGATCATTCTTCTTGATGAAAGTGAAGTAACTCAAAATGAGTTAGTGGCAATGGGCCTTGGTCTCGACCCAATGATATCACTTGCATACAAGGTACAGAGATTATCAATATCCATTGATGGTGGCTATCATTTGACTTTTTCAAAACCATTCCACTTAAAGGATAATTCAGATGCGATTCTGCGTGTCAACAATAAGCAAGTCAGTCCAGATTGGTCAGGATATCGTTTGGGTGTCACATTGGGGTATGTATTATTTTCTAGAGCCGCCTCTAACTAAGACTCATTGTTAAGCTCAGCATATTTTTTATGTTATCCCTGCACTAAATGGAGCGCTCAATTATGTCTATTTCACAAAAGTTTCTCACGCTACTGTTTGTATCATTTCTAATTACCTGCACATCCAGTAAGCCTGGAAAAACCCGTTATGATTATTCAAATATGGATCGTGTGACTAGGAAAGCTCACCAGAGTGTGGAACAGTTTCTTGACTCCAGTACAAAAGAGGATTCGCATCTGAGGCTGGATAAATACACCAGAATTGACACAATCATTATAAATTCTGACTCAAAGCAAATTGAGGTTCATTTTAGTCGGAATTTTGCCAACATCCCCGTCCGTGAAAAGCTGGTCAAAGACATCCATTTAAGTCTGAAAGCATCTCTGGGTAGAAAATTCAAAGATTACAATTTAAAGATTTACTCTGTTGATCATGAAATTGAAGCTCTCGTTCCTAACTATTTCCGTGGCAGTAAACGCAGCTATGACCAAAGTCGTATGCCTGCTCCCGAGATCAGATCCCTCCCCCTGGTTCGTAACCTGAGCCATAAATGGCAACCATCTGCCGGCCTCTATAACCGCAATATAGCCTTGTGGCATAGCCACGGTTGGTATTATGAGCAAAAGCTCCAGCGCTGGGAATGGCAAAGAGCTCGAGTTTTTCAAACTGTTGAAGACCTCCTGCCCATGTCCTTTACTCTCAATTATTTGGTTCCCATGTTGGAAAATGCTGGTGCTCAAGTCTTTATGCCTCGGGAGCGTGATCTACAGACTAACGAAGTGATCATTGATAACAATACTCCTGATGTAAAGCAAGGCTACCAGGAGTATGATTCCAAATTACACAAATGGGAAACATCAGCTGAGTCTGGATTCGCCATTGGAACCCCTCCATATGCCTCTGGAGATAATCCCTTTTTTATGGGAACGTCTCGAAACATCAAGGCAGACACTAGCGGCAGTGCCAAAATAAGATGGATACCCAGTCTTCCAGAAGCAGGCAAATATGCTGTCTATATCACCTATAGTGCTGCTGATAGCAATGTGACGGATGCTCATTACACCGTATTCCATACTGGTGGACAAACTGAATTTTTAGTAAATCAGCAGATCGGTGGTAAAACCTGGATCTATCTGGGCACCTTTGACTTCAATCAGGCACTAAATGCAGATATCCATCGGGTAGAATTAACCAATAAGAGTACTGAATCGGGGCGATATGTTAGCGCTGATGCGATTCGATTTGGTGGTGGAATTGGTAATATTGCTCGAGAAGGTCAGGTCAGTGGACGACCCCGATTTACAGAGGCAGCGCGTTACTATCTTCAATATGCTGGAATGCCGGATACCCTGGTTTATAATTTGAATGCAGATGAAAGTGATTATAAAGATGATTATCAATGCCGGGCTGAGTGGGTCAATTATCTCCGGGGAGCTCCCTTTGGACCCAATCTTGACCGTCAGGCTCCCGGATTAAAAATTCCCATAGATCTTTCCTTTGCCTTTCATACAGATGCTGGATTTACACGCAATGATACGGTTGTCGGCACGCTTTCTATATATAGTACCGAGGACTCTGAGGAGACCGAAATTTTTCCAGATTCGATGTCACGCATGACCAATCGGGATCTGGCTGATATTCTCCAAACTCAGATTGTGAATGACATACGCGCCAAATATGATCCAACCTGGACCCGTAGAATGCTCTGGGATCGGGGATATAGTGAGGCTTATAGACCCAACGTACCCTCAGTATTGCTGGAGCTCCTCTCCCATCACAACTTTTTGGATATGAAATTCGCCAATGATCCACGATTCAAATTTGATGCAAGTCGATCTATCTATAAAGCCATGGTCAGATACATTTCCACCCAGTGGAATCTTGAGTATGTAATCCAACCCCTGCCTGTATCACATTTTCAGGCGACCTTTGCGGAAACCGGTGAACTGAATCTTCAGTGGCAAGCGGTGGAAGATCCATTGGAGAGTACAGCCACCCCTGAAAAGTATATGGTATACACAAGGGTTGAAGATGAAGGATTCGACAATGGTATCGTCGTAGATGCTCCCCATCTAGATATCACTAACCTGGAAGAAGGCATCATTTACAGTTACAAAGTGACTGCCCTCAATGCTGGGGGTGAAAGTTTTCCCTCCGAGATTCTTTCGGTATGTAATATGGGCGGAGACAAAGCACCTGTGCTGATTGTGAATGCTTTTGATCGTATTTCTGCAGCCAGTACCATTGAAACTGACAAATATCTCGGCTTTGTTGATCTCTGGGATGAAGGTGTCGCTGATGGCTTTGATATAAACTATATCGGCTCCCAATATGATCTCCTGGCCGCTTCACCCTGGCTAGATGATGATGAACCAGGACATGGTGCGAGTTACGGGGATATGGAAACCACCCTCATACCTGGAAACAGCTTTGATTTTCCCCATTTTCATGGAAAGTCATTACGTGAGGCCGGCTATTCTTTTGTTTCATCAAGTGATGAGGCTATCTGGAGCGGGCAACTGGATATAAACAAATATACTTTGTTGGATTTGATATTTGGTGAGGAAAAAGAGGTTTCCGGTCCAAAGGATTTCAGCCCAAGGGATTTCCGGGGTTTTCCAAAATCATTTCAGGAGAAAATCAGTGCTTATACCCAATCTGGAGGGAACCTGTTTCTCAGCGGTGCCTATGTTGGATTTGATCTATTTGACAATGAGAATGACTCCCTTGATATGCAATTTGGCGAGGATATCCTCAAGTATAAATTTCGGACTGATCATGCCGTCAAGACGGGGAAACTTAGTGTAGTTACCCAAGATATATTCCAGATGGAAACTGTTCAGGACCTGGAGTTCAACACTCGTTACCATCCCTCACTCTATAAGGTGGAATCTCCTGATGCAATTGAACCAGCAACTCCAGAGGCACATACCATATTACGTTATGCTGAGAATAACACCAGTGCAGCCATTGCCGCAACTGGAGAAACCAATATCGTAGTATTTGGATTCCCTTTTGAGAGTATTCTCTCGAAAACCAATAGGGACAAGGTCATGGCTTCAGTTCTGAAATTTCTTGACTCCAAGTAGTCTTCGAAGGCCACCTGCAGATGGGATCTCACCCCTTAAATTTAGCATTTAGATTTTTCCTGGAGGTATCAGCCCTGATAGCCTTTGGTCTGTGGGGTTGGAAGCTTTCAGATACAACCTGGCGTTATGTACTTGTTCTGATTGTCCCCCTTATTTTTGCTGCAACCTGGGGCATTTTCAACGTCCCGGAAGACCCAAGTCGATCTGGGAATGCACCGATTGTTATTGCTGGTGTGTTACGATTTGTACTGGAACTCTCATTTTTCGGACTGGCCTGTCTGATACTCTTTTACCTGGGGTATACAAAATTATGGTGGATCATGGGAAGTGGCGTGATTCTGCACTACGCGCTTTCATACGATCGTATTTTATGGCTATTCTCACGCTAACCTTCTATGGATATTGAATTAAAAACTGAATACTGGGAAGATCTTGACGCCAGGAAGGCCTTCAAGACATTTATCCTTGATATTCATGGTCTTGATTTCACAGAATGGGAAGCGCGAGGTTATTGGGACAAAGCCTACACCCCTTTTTCCTATTTCAGAGACGGTCAAGTCATCGCCAGTGTCTGCATTTATTTGCTTGACGCCACCATAGGGGGTCGAACAACTAAGCTTGTGCAAATATCCGGTGTTGGAACACATCTGGATTGGCGCAGACAAGGTTTGAGTAGAAAATTGACGGTTCTGGGGCTGGAACGATTCAGGGATCAGCATGAGGGTGTCTTCCTCTTCGCGGACGAGGAGGCTATACCCTACTATCTCCGTTGTGGATTTTCTGCCCTGGATGAAAGCCAGGAATTTTGTCAAATCAATGGGGTACCGATAAAAAGTGGGCTAGTTAGGCTCAATCCTTCTGATCAACAGGATTTGGATAAGATTTATGGATATGCAGAAAGTAGAG
The DNA here is from genome assembly GCA_018650795.1 of Fidelibacterota bacterium. Classification (GTDB taxonomy): domain Bacteria; phylum Fidelibacterota; class UBA8477; order UBA8477; family JABMPR01; genus JABMPR01. Next base: position 60,415 of record JABIFG010000118.1, on the reverse strand, counting down.
TGCGTATCTCTGACAAGTTCAGCATCTTCAGTCCAAAATTACTCATGTTTCATGCTTTATACACGCTCCGTAATAAAGTCTATGAGATTCCTGAGCTGGATTGTCTGGTGTTCTTTGACAGAAACGATGAAGTGGTGAATATTTATGATATCCTGGGCAGGACCATCCCAACATTTGAAGAGATATATCCCTACATAAGCTCAGAAACAGATAAACAGATTAATTTTCACTTCCACACGGACAAGCTGGGGATCAGGGGTGTTCAAACCCGAGTACTTTTGGGAAACAATACCTTTGTAAAGGGATCATTCCCACTTTCAGCACCCGTTTTTCCATTTACATCAAGGGCTTGAGCTCAGATAATATTTCAGTTCAATATTACAAATATTATTATATTTTTGGACCTGCGGCAATCACTTCGGAAGTGACCCCATCCTCGAATTGCTTAAAGTTTTTGACAAATTCTTCTGCCAGATTTCGATAACGTCTGACATAATCATCTTTATCGGCCCAGGTTGAAATCGGGTCCAGAATTTCTGAAGGTACCTCAGGACAGCTCTCGGGAATTTCGAATCTGAAGACTGGATCTTGTCTGAATTTAACTTTATCCAGATCACCCACCAGAGCAGCATTTAAGAGTGCCCGAGTATGTTGAATACTGATCCGTTTTCCAATCCCAAATGGTCCACCTGTCCATCCCGTATTGATCAACCAGCAATTCACATTGTGCTTCAACATGCGATCCTTGAGCAGCTGAGCATATACATAAGGATGATGCACCATGAAGGGTGCACCAAAGCAGGCGCTAAAGGTACTAATGGGATCTGCTCCCAAACCTATTTCTGTACCCCCCACTTTTGATGTGTAACCAGAAATGAAGTGGTACATGGCCTGATCAGCGCTTAATCTGGAAATTGGAGGTAAAACGCCTGATACATCACAGGTGAGCATGAAAATATTTTTGGGATTGTCACCCCTGGCACCAGGGACTGCGTTGCTGATAAATTCAAGTGGATAAGATGCACGGGTATTTTCAGTATACATGTCATCATCAAGATCAAGATGTCGAAAACGACCTTCAAAGACCACGTTTTCGAGAATTGTACCAAACATCTGGGTCACAGCATAAATTTGTGGTTCAGCCTCCGGGTTGAGGTTGATAACTTTTGCATAGCAACCACCTTCAAAATTGAAGACACCGTCATCGCTCCAGCCATGTTCATCATCACCAATGAGTCCGCGATTCACATCTGCAGAAAGTGTGGTTTTTCCAGTTCCTGATAAACCAAAGAAAATAGCGACATCCCCAGTTTGACCCACATTAGCTGAACAATGCATGGTCAGCACATCTCGTTTGGGCAGGAGGTAATTCATGATAGTGAAGAATGATTTTTTGATTTCACCACCATACTTGGAACCACCAATAATGGCCAATCTCTCCTCAAAATTGAGAATAATAAAAGTTTCACTATGTAGATCATCATATTCTGGATCTGCTTTAAAATCAGGAGCAGATATCAATGTGAATTCGGGAACATGTTCCTTCAGCTTTTCATCATCTCGTTCCACCACAAACATGTTTCGGGCAAATAGACTGTGCCAGGCATACTGAGTGATCACACGGATGGGCATGCCATAATTTTCATCGGCTCCAACATAGCAGTCCTGAACAAATACATCCTTGCCCTGGAGGTAACCTTTGAGACGGTTAGACAGATTGGCGAATTTCTTTTTTGTATAAGGTTTGTTATGCTTACCCCACCAGATATCATGCTTGGTAGAAGATTCACGGACTACAAATTTATCATGAGCGGCACGGGCAGTATGCTCACCAGTGTAGACCAGAAGTGGACCATTATGGGCAATCTTGCCTTCCTCACGATCCAGAATCTCTTCATAGAGTTCAGATGTGGATAAATTCCAAAAAACATCGTTCAAATGTTTTAAGCCATGATTTTCCAGTCCATGTTCACTAGCTAAGGTCCCTGCATATTGAGATTTTTTCATTTCATCGCGTAATTGACGTTTCATAATATCCCCAGGTTTTGTGATAATTTTTATCACAGCAAGAATAAACCTGAGTTATCAACATGCAAATATTTGTTTCTAAAAAAAACTCCATCATTTAGACGGAGTTTTGAAAATAATGGTGTGATTATTTTGCTAAGGAGCAAGTTGGATTTTCACCCAGACATCAATATTATTTTGTTCCATACCTGAACCAGGTTGACCACCAGGACGTTGACCTCCACCCCTTTGGCCTCCGCCCCTTCCACCTGATCCGCCTCCCTTACCCCCACCACTCATTCCACCAGGGTGCCCGCCTCCCATGGTAGGTCGCTCTGATTTGGACTCAATACCAAGGCCAAGTTTCTTTTGCATATCAAATCCATCACCCAATAGAGCCAGAGGAATCTGATATTCAATAAAGAGTGTTTCATCATAGGAGTTTGCTGTGGCTAGTAGATCTGCCGGCCCTAGACTTTTGCCTACTTTCGTATCAACCACAATTATTGATAATTCACCTTCAAACAATTTTGAGAGACCCAATCTTGAGTCTCCCCCCTGAGAGCCTGAATCCCGATATTGACCACGTTGATACACATCAGGTCGTTGCCCTCTTGGCATCATACCCTCAAAATTTATTCCAAAATTCTGACGTTTGCCCCCTTTTGCATCGAGCCACAACGTGAGTCCTCCCATGGCTAACTGACGCTGAAAACCCATATCAATACTACTTATTGCGATGTATAGATAATTTTTATCATGACTCACACCTAGAGCAAAGCTCTCACCATCGGGTATCTGAAATCTACCGTCCCACTCAGACCGCAGACCATCTGTTCTAAAATCTGTGCTTGCTACTTCACTGAGATACACATTGCTGCTGCAGGCATTCATTATGAGCGACAGCGCTAATAGTCCTGTTATATTCCACTTTTTGATCATATCAATTCCTTCATCTATAGATAAACTTGTCATGGCTTTGACTTCGATTACCTGAAATGGTTAAGATGAAATATATTAACTTTCCAAAAGCCGTGTAATTCGTTGGATCAGAATAGCTGACGCTTGCTGCACAATTGATTCATCACAGAAACGACCCAGAGAAATTCTAATCGTCCCGAGCTGATAGTTCAAGGGAATGTGCATAGCTTCGAGGACACCAGAGCCTTTCCCGTCGCCACTGTGACAGGCGGCACCTGCTGAAATCATGACTTCTTCAAGATTGGCCAGAATATCCAGAGCATTCAGTTGAGCGAAACTGACACTCAGAGTATTTGGTAGTCTTGGTGTACTTACGGCGTTGATCCGTATTTCGGGAAATGCCTGTTTCAAACTCGCCTGTAAACGATCACGTAAATTCTTCAGTCGTAACATTTCCGACTCTAGTTTCTGGCTGGCGATTTCCGCAGCCATCCCCAAACCAACAATTTGGGCTACATTTTCAGTTCCAGCCCGCATCCCGTTTTCATGATCAGCACCATGGAGTAGAGGTTCAAGATCGATGCCCGTCTTTTTGTAGAGCACTCCCACACCTTTGGGAGCATACAGTTTATGGCCAGCCACACTCAATAGATCACAGCCTAAATCATTCACATCAACAGGAATTTTACCTACAGACTGAGCTGCATCCGTGTGAAACGTGGCACCAGCACGATGGGCAATCTCAGTCAGCTCATCTATGGGTTGTATACTGCCAATCTCATTATTTGCATGCATCACAGAAACCAGGATAGTTTTCGAAGTAATAATCTCGTCCAGGTCATCAGGTTGAACAACTCCCTGGCTGTCAACTGGTAGAAAACTGATTCTGAAGCCTTGATGTTGCAGATACTGAACCACGTTCAGGATAGCGGGATGCTCAACTTTGGATACAATAATGTGCTGACCTTTGACGGCTGCCCGGGAGGCGATGCCCTTGAGTGCCATATTATTGGATTCTGAACCTCCTGAAGTAAATATTACTTCTTCAGGCTGGGTTCCCAGCAGACTTGCCACTTGTTCTCTGGCAAAATCAATGGCCTGTCGATTATACCTGCCCAGACTATGATTGGAGGAAGGATTCCCGAAATGTGAACGATAAAAGGGCTCCATCGCTTCCTGAACCATTGGATCTATGGGTGTAGTTGCGTTGTAATCTAGATAAATCTTCCCATCGTCTAATAGCATGGTTCACTCCTTTCTCAATAAGATGAATGAACAATTGAAAATAACCTGTGGAGGGGAACTCCCTTAGATAATTATCACCATCTTAACCTTCTTGGAATGTGCTGGTCTAAAACCACAGAGATTTGAAAAAATTAATTGAAAGGAATAATAACATGAACAAAATGACAAAACGAGTGGTCCTCCCTTTTCTGATGCTGGCAATAGCATTACCATCCTTTGGACAAAGAGGAGCAGGTAAGAGTGGACAGGGCACGGGTCAGGGCTTGATGATTCAAGAGTTGAATTTGACAGCTGAGCAGGAAGACCAAATGCAAAGTCTGAGATTTGATAAAGAGGAGATTTTGATCAAATTAAGGGCTAAACAACAGAGTGCTCAATTGGAACTAAGAAAGCTCAAGCGAGCTGATGAGCCTAATAAAAAGAAAATTTATGCCCAGATTGACAAAGTTGGTGCAGCACGTGTAGCGATTGATAAAGCTCGTGCAGACCATCACATGGATGTACGTAAGGTCTTGACGGCTGAACAATTCGATATATTCCAAAGTAAGATGGGTCGAATGGGTGGCCGAAATTTTCATGGTAGAGGCGATGCTAGAGGTGATGGCCGAGGTGAATATCACCAGGGTCGACGTCACTTTCGCAATTAATTCTTCTTCCTCCCTGTAGAAGGTCAAGAGCATCCCAGAAATTGGGGTGCTCTTTTTAATTTATCGCGTCTCAGCGGTCTTTAGGAAATATCAATCTCTACTGAGGAAAGTTTGAACAGTGTGATTTCAGACGGTATTCCAAGGCGCAGGGGTGGACCCCAATACCCTGTTCCACGATTTACATAAACTTGCATTGTCCCATGATTATACAGTCCTGCATAATACTTATGGGCTTTCGCTACAGCAAGATTGAAGGGCATAAACTGACCTCCATGAGTATGCCCGCTGACTAAAAGATCAATAGATAAGCCCTGGGTCAATTCAACCGTTCCCGGCTGGTGGGCCAGCATAATGCTCGGCATATCATCAGGAATCCCTCTCATAGCCTTGTGAGGGTCAGTTTTGTGAGATTTAATAGTATGGTGAGCCATGAGATCAGTCACTCCGGCAATGGCCAGAGAGGCCTTACCCTTTTTCAAAATACGATGCTCATTTTCGAGATGAATCATACCCAGTTCATGGACCTTGTCCACCCATTGTTCTGCACCTGAGTAATATTCGTGGTTGCCGGTGACAAAATAAGTACCATATTTTGATTTTAAATAACGTAGTGGCTCAACGTCCTCTGACAGGCGATCTACTGATCCATCAACCATATCGCCAGTGAAAAATATGAGGTCTGGTTGAAGTGCATTGACCTGATCAACAACTGTCCTGGCATAGTCTGCTTTGATAGTCGGCCCAACATGCAAGTCTGATATCTGGGCAATTGTCAATCCTTCAAATTCTGAGGGTAACTTTTCAATGGCAATGTTTTGGGTAATGATAGAGGCTTTTCTGCGAGCTTGAAACAATCCAATACCACCCAATAGGGATGTAACGCCTACGATCCCCAGATTCATAGACATGAGCAGAAATTGTCTACGCCCAGGATCCAATTGAATACTGCTGGGGCTACTACTGGTGATCGTTTTTAAGATATTGAATGAAAGTGTGCCAGTCACCCACCCCAGATCTCGAACGATAAATGCTATGAAGGCCAGTGAAAACAATCCCATACCGATAAATCCAAGCCACAGAAAACTGTCAATAAACAGATTCTCCAGCCCTCTGGATCTAAGAATCATCCCTGCTATAGGGGTTATTGCCAACAGAACAATTACGGTCCAATATACAACCAGACTCACACCTGAGATATCAAACGGAGCAATCACTCTGGCGCCTACATATCCATACAGGATGGTCATTACAAATACGACTATTATAAAAAACACTTCTTTGGCCTATTCCTTTTCTTTCCCCAGCACGAACTAAATCAAATCCTGCATTTAGTCAAACCCTTTCTGTCCAAAACTAATACATAAATTCAGATTCAAATTGCGGGGTGCATTCAACCACTGCGATTCTATATTGTGCCACGTTCATTTCAACAGTAATTAAATCTTGAGGTCAAATCTATGTCACTGCTACGTCAAGCATTCATGAAGTTCTGGAACTTGGAATTGTATTGGAAAGTGTTTATCGCTATGGGTGCAGGAATTGTCTATGCATTGCTTTTGGGTGAGAAGGCAATGAATGTGGCTCCACTGGGTGATATGTTTATGCGACTTCTAAAAATGGTCATCGTACCACTGATATTCTTTTCCATTACTTCTGGTGTAGCGGGCATCGGTGAGAATAAGAGCCTGGGTCGTCTTGGAGCAAAAACCTTTGGCTATTACTTCCTCACCTCCATGCTGGCAATCCTTGTTGGTCTGACGCTAACCAATATTATTCAACCTGGTGTAGGTGTGGATATTAATGCTGGAGGTAAAAACTTTGATCCATCCAGTCTGAGCCAACCAGGAAGTCTGGGTAACATACTGATTCGCATGATTCCTACCAATCCTATCCAGGCTGCCGCACAAGGTGATGTTTTGTCCGTCATCTTTTTCTCGATTGTTCTGGGAATGGCAATTACTGCACTTCCAGATACCCAGTACAAAATAGTACGGGATCTTTTCGATACCTTTTTCAAGGTCATGATGAAAATGACCCAGGGCGTTATCCTTTTTCTACCTATTGGTGTGTTTGGCTTGATTGCCAAGGCGGTATCCAGCACTGGTTTTGCACTTTTCAAGGCGGTTGGCTGGTATATGGTGACCATAGCCTCAGGTCTCACCATTCACATATTTATTGTACTGCCCATAGTTTTCTTTCTCTTTACCAGGATTAATCCTTTAAAACATTTTAAGGCCATTGCTTCAGCCATGGCAACCGCCTTTTCCACCAGTTCATCTGGGGCTACACTACCAGTAACCATGGACTGTATAGAGAATCGTGCTGGCGTTTCAAACAAAGTGACCAGTTTCGTACTTCCCTTGGGTGCCACAATCAATATGGACGGTACTGCGCTATATGAATGTGCCGGAGTCCTCTTTATTTCACAAGCTCTTGGATTCGATCTTACCTTAGCCCAACAACTGCTCATTGTCATCACAGCATTTCTAGCATCAGTAGGTGCGGCAGCAATACCCTCCGCAGGATTGGTCATGATATTTATTGTTCTGGATGCAGTGGGACTGGGTGATCATCCGCAAGCTGCTATCATTGTTGGAACCATGTTGGCAGTTGATCGACCGCTTGATATGTTTCGCACAGTAGTAAATGTTACCAGCGACACAATGGGAGCTGTCATTGTGGCAAAATCTGAGGGGGAGGATGTTCTGAGAAACGTCTAACTTCTGGCTCAATACTCCATGCTTTTCAGCTTAATTAAAAGGTCTATAATACCTTTATTCGCATCCATTTCTTTTGGTCTAGGACATGACCTGCTCTGGAGCTAAATTTGGTGCATTGGGGGGAATATCAGGGTGCTCTTTAAAATTTTTGACTGCAATGATGCTCGGCATTTTTTGAACGAGACTTAATCAACGGGAACTTATCTCCTTGCTGCTAAGGCAGGCCTTTCCCTCCCCCCAGGGATCAAGGAAGTCTGATCTTTAAGGGCGGTGCCCACCGTGAATATACACGGTTCAAAAACGTCACATTGTTGCAGTTTTTTTTATTCCTAAAATGCTCATAATTACAATATGATACTCTATTTGGATGCTAGCCCAAATTGAAAATTTCTATGGGTTCAACTGACTCAACAGGATCGATTCCAAATATCCGAGTATAAAAATAGTATTCACTCTCAATGGCTTTGACGACTGTCGTCGCTTGTCTAAATCCATGCGACTCACCTTCGAAGGGCAGATAAGCGACAGGAATTCCATTATTCTTGAGGGCTGCAACCATGCTCTTCGCCTGGTCAGGTGGGACAACAGAATCATCTAAACCCTGCATAAAGATGACAGGACAGTCCAACTGATCCGCGAAATTCAAAGGCGAACGGTCTATATACAGCTGCTTTTCCTCTGGATAAGGTCCAATCATACTATCCAGATAACGACTCTCAAATTTATGGGTATCGCGGGCGAGCAAAGTCAAATCTCCAACGCCATAGTAGCTGGCTCCTGCTTTAAAAACATCCAAAAAGGTTAGAGCTGCCAGGGTGGTATAGCCCCCAGCACTGCCACCCTTAATGATCAGTCTTTCCTTGTCAACCAAGCCTTCACCTACCAGATATTTGGCAGCTGTAGCACAGTCGTGGACATCCCGAACACCCCAATTCCCTTTTAATCGTTCACGATATTGTCGTCCATAGCCTGTGGAACCACTATAGTTCACATCTACAATGGCAAAGCCACGACTTGTCCAGTATTGAATAGCCAAACTAAATGCGCCTGAGCTATTGCCGGTGGGTCCCCCATGACTTAGCACGATGAGCGGAGGCAAATCTCCGGAGCGTGCCTCATAATCAGGGTTTCGAGGTGGATAAAACCAGGCATGGGTCAATTCGTCAGGAGCAGATTCAAAACTGACGTGTTGTGCTTTGGAGATATACGATTCATTAATATCAATCTCTGCCGCCTTACGTATCGTGTGCGAGGTTTTTTCATCCAGATCCATGGTCACCACTTCACCTGGCTGTGAGTCTGTATGACCAATAAAGGCGATATGGTTTTTTGATCCTTTAACTTGATCAATATGTGTATAATGGGTTTTAATCTCTATTGATGTGCCCTCTTGGACATCGATTCTCAATAAGTGTGACCCAGACAGATCGCTATAAGCGGCAACCAGATCACCTGTATTGAGCACCGCATATTTACTCATCCCGAAAACCCATTGAGGTAGTCCAAATTCTGCTTCACTCTCCAGGATGCAGGTAATCTGAGAATGGTAATAACGATAAATGTTCCACCAGCCATTGCGATCTGAGATGAAATAGATGCTTCCATCGGGATCCCATTGGGGTTGAAAAATGGATTCGTCCATTCCTCCAGCAAGCTCCTGAATTCGTGCAATATTCCCATCAAAATCCAAATCAGCCAGTTGGAGTTGGGTGCCATCCCAGGGCATGTTGGGATGATCCCATGCTAAAAATAAAAGTTGACTGCCATCGGGACTAAGCTGAGGGTTGGAGAAGAAATCATGTCCTTCAGCAATGATCTGTAATCCCCCTCCATCCAGGGTGATTCTTAAGAGACAGTTTTTAATATTTTGGGAGTCCGCATGATTCTCACCAACCACATATAGCGAACCGCGCTTTTGATCCAGAATCATATCCGCAAAGCGATATTCAGGATGGTTGGTTACCTGTCTGGGCTCACCATTTTCATGAACTTCATATATTTGTTGATCAGAATTATTGATATAAAAGTAATGCTCCTTCACACAGAGAAAAGCTCCTCCACCATACTCATGGGCACGAGTACGGACATCGCTATCGTCTGAGGTTATCTCATGTATTTTGTTGTCGGTCCAAGTCATGAGAGCAGTGCGCCCTTTCTCGGCGGGCCGTCCTTCACTCCAATAGATACTCTCGTCATCAATTTGAATTTGACCTAGCCGTAAGCTACTCTGTACCAGTGACTTACCAGATATGGGAGACTTCCAGGAACCGTAGGGCTTATTGATCATAGTTGTTTCCTATTTCTGTGCCTTTATAGTCAGAGCATTGATAAATATCGATTTTCCGAACCAACTTCCCAAAGTTTTCAATCCGGATAGTCTTCAGCTTTTTCACATCACTGAAGTAAGATGTTATCTTTTTTGATTTGAAGCGATATTCACGACGATTATCAACCACAAGTAATCCGGTTCTCCCCTTCAAATCTTCTCCCCTGGGCCAGATGTCGAATTGAAGAGCTGGTTTGCCAATAATATCCTGGGCATAGGTCCTTGGTTGACCTGGTAAATAAAATTTCAGGAGCGAGCTTGCTTTATAATTAGTACTAAATATGAAGGTAGATTCACCCGCATTTCTTAGTGAATCCTGAAAGGCATTCACATCGTGGGCTGCTTGTTTCCAACCACTCCAGGTATTTCCTTCTCCCAGGGGTACATTTGGAATAGCCACAACAGAGATACCGATCCCCAGAAATATAAGTGATGAGAAAATACCTGCTCTCATACGGTTAAATCGATGAGGTGATTGGAAGAGATGATATATCCCTAGAATGACTAGAGACCAGTAAGCTGGAGCCAGCCAATTCATTTTAACTAAACTGCGAAAACTTACTGCAACAAAGAAGACCGATGTGACCAGACCACTGCTGAGGAGAAGTAATATTTTGTCCTCCAGACCTGAGAAAAGCTTGCGTCCATACCGAATTAATGTCGCGAAAATGAGCACGAACAAATAGGGAGATAAAATAAAAAACTGCGAGCCCAATAGTTCTCCAAAATGTTTCACCTTCCAGTGACCCATCCCTGAAGCCCTTTGGGATCCCTGAAATGCAAATGACATCCAATCATGTTGGGCATTCCAGATGAGCACTGGTGAAAACACAAGGATCGCTAGAACCACACCAAGGTAAGGATGTGGAGTAAGTAGCCACTTGCGTTGATTTTTTGAGACGATAGTAAAAAGAAGCACAGAGGGTACCAGCATAATCCCTGAATATTTGCCCAACCATGCCAATCCCATAAATAGACCAGCTACATACCACCATTTGTGATTCTCGGTCTGAACAAGCTTCCAGAGTGCATAAATTGTGGCTGTCCAGGTGAACAGGAGGGGTGTATCTGGTGTAATGACAAACCCATACAGCTCGAATACAATGGAAGCATTGAGGGCCAACAAGGTCCAGAAAGTCTGCCGTGAATTGTCAAACATTTCCTGGATCATTGATGCCCAGATAACATTCATTGCCAGATACCAGAGCACCGCCGCTAATTTTATCCCAAAAATAGTTTGGCCAAAAACCAGGGTCGTCATCCAGATACTGTAACTTGCTAGAGGGGGATGATCAAAATAGGATAAAGCAAGATCCCTGCTCCAACTCCAATAATAAGCTTCCTGAGGAGTCAAAGGCAGGATGATGGCGAGGAACAAACGAAAGGCTGTAAATCCGAGAATAATTTTCCAGGCACTGAGGGGGATGCGTAAATAACTTTCTTTTAAAGTGATCTCATCGGACATACAACGATTCCTCTACTGCTCTGGATTGACTTCAGGCGAGAAGATAGGAATACGAAATCGTATATCGACTGTATTGTTTTTATAGGTGTAAAAAAGACGGGATATCAGGATTATCCCAGGTGAGGCAAGTAGGTAGATCTTAATCGCGACCGCTATTGTATTTCAAACGCTCTACGACAATGTTACGATCAGATTTACCTTTGAAGGCTTCTTGAGAGACAATATCCTTGCGACCAGGATAGCCCGCTTTTGACAGGGTCGTCAGTTGATCCTCATCTTCATCATTCGGGCAAAAAGCACAAGACTCACCTTCCCCATCGAGCTCATGAGTAGCGGCGCAAGAACTGTGAACTTTATTTTCTCCGGTGACTATCAGAGCGATACTCATGATGAGCATGGCGCTGCCTATAACAAGAATGGTAAATAAAAGAGTCATCATTATCCTTTCACTTCATAACCTTCATCGCTCAAGTATACACGAAAACGGTCACGATGTTCACCCTGGATTTCAATTTTCTCATTTTTTGTCGTCCCGCCGGCACTTACCAGATTTTTTAAGGCTCTGGCTAGTACTTTCATGTCAGGGACTCCCTCCATATCATACAATATCGTAGTGGCTTTCCCCTTCCGCCTCTCCATGCGTAGTCGTACAATCTTATTGCCACTCACTCGCCTGCTGGTTGAACGCTCATCTGCAGCATTAAAGGTCCAGCCTTCGCCGACACTGATTCTATTTGATTTCTTACGGCTCATACGCGCATAATCTATTACTGACCACTCTGTTTAAAACAAAAAGGTCCCGAATGCATGCAGACAGGACCTCTTCAATCTAACATGTGGCTTGTAGCCAGTCGTTAGAGACTCTTTTTGACAGCCTCTTCCATTTCCTTGAGAACTTCTGAATTCAGGATGGAAGCCAGGGTAGGCATACCGATCTCCTGTAACTTATAGGTCACACGGACAGAGGGTTTCTCGATATTGATGATGCGTCGCAAGTCAATGGGAGTTCCAATGACCACGGCTTCACATTCTGTCTGATTGATGGTGGTTTCGAGATCTTTCATCTGCTCCTCACCATATCCCATGGCAGGCAAAATCTGACCAATATCTGGATACTTATCAAAGGTTTCAGAAAGTTTGCCAACAGTCCAGGGTCTTGGGTCAACCAGGCTTTCGGCTCCATATTTTTCAGCTGCTACTACACCAGCACCATACATCATTTCACCATGGGTCAGCGTTGGGCCATCTTCAACGACCAATACATTTTTGCCATAAATCACATCTTCGTCATCAACCGAAACTGGTGATGCCGCATCGACCACGATGGCTTCAGGGTTAACAATACGGATATTCTCACGCACGGTGGATATATCATCAATATCGGCGGTATCGATTTTATTAATAACAATCACATCCGCCATGAGCAGGTTGGTTTCACCTGGATAGTAGGTCAATTCATGACCAGCTCTATGTGGATCCACAACAGTGATCATGATATCAGGCATGTAGAATGGCATATCATTGTTGCCGCCATCCCAGATGATAATATCAGCTTCTTTTTCAGCTTCCCGAAGAATGGCTTCATAATCTACACCAGCATAGACAACGGTGTTGTTCATGATGTGTGGTTCATATTCTTCCATCTCCTCGATGGTGCAATCATGCTTTTTAAGATCAGCTAGCTCAGCAAAACGCTGCACTTTCTGTTTTACAAGATCACCATATGGCATGGGGTGACGGATAGCGACTACTTTTTTACCCTGTGCAGTCAGATGATCACAGACAGCACGGGTGGTTTGGCTCTTGCCACATCCTGTACGGGCTGCACAAATTGCTATCACAGGCTTAGTGCTGGGAATCATAGTTGATTTGGCACCCATGAGGCGGAAATCAGCTCCGGCATAATTCACGATGGCAGCCTTAGACATGACATATTCATAAGGTAAATCACTATAAGAAAAAACGACTTCATCAACATCCAAGTCGTAGATCAAATCTTCAAGTTCTTCTTCATCATGTATGGGAATACCATTTGGATAAAGACTGCCTGCCAATTCAGCAGGGTATTTTCTTCCATCAATATCAGGGATCTGGGTAGCTGTGAAAGCAACTACATCATAGTCGTCATTTTCCCGGAAATAGACATTAAAATTATGAAAATCGCGGCCTGCAGCGCCCATGATCAGTACTTTAATTTTGTCGCTCATTTTATCTCCTTATATGCGTTTATAGCTGGTTTTAAAATAAATTCTTCAAGGCGAATCAATGCAAATTTCCAGCCAACGAAGGCTGGTTTGTAATGCAAATATTATAATCCTATTCATTAATATATATAGAGAATGTTAGGCTTTTTCGGCACCAGCCATTTATAAAACAACTATTTAGTAATTATCTTTGCTACCTGGAACATTGGGAAAAAGGGGTCCATCTTCGCGATAGGTAAAATTTGCCAGCTCCGGATCCTTTTCCAACTCAGTAATAATTTTTGAAATTTCGCCTTCCATTCTGGCAAATTCCATATGCCTATATAGACGCTTCCGGTATTCTGAGGCACCTGGGAAGCCCTTCAGATACCAACTAAGATGCTTTTTGATATAATTGGTCGCACGGTAGTCACCCATCGCAACAGATTCCAGGTATAAATGGCGGTGACACAATTTCACGCGGTCAATGAGTCTAACAGCACTGGGTAATTCACCTGTGTTTAGATACTCATTAATCTCTTTGAAAATCCAGGGGTTTCCGAGGGCTCTCCGACCAATCATGACACCATCGCAACCTGTTTCATCCATCATACGCTTGGCATCCCTCGCACTTTTGATGTCACCATTGCCAATCAGGGGGATACTTATAGCTTTGCGGGTTTCGGTAATCAAACTCCAATCCGCTTCACCGGTATACAGTTGTTTGGTTGTACGCGGATGGAGTGTCAGAGCCATAATGCCAGCTTCTTCCAGGGCAGCTGCAGCAACTGGAGCCACAATACAGCCGTTATTCCAACCTGAGCGAATCTTGGCCGTCACTGGTATTGAAACGGCTTCTACAACAGCTCTGGCAACATCGTCCATAAGTGGTAAGTCTTTGAGTATGGCCGATCCTGCTCCCCTTTTGGTAACTTTTGGAACGGGACAACCGAAATTCAAATCTATCAAATCCGGCTTAACCATATCTTCAATATATTTGGCACTCCGGGCCAATACTTCTGGGGATTCACCAAATATCTGAACACCAATAGGGCGCTCAGATTCTGTGAATTTCATCATATCTAGAGTTTTCTTATTCTCACGAATAATGCCATTAGCTGAAACAAATTCAGTATAGACCAGACCGGCACCTTGCTCTTTACAGAGCACCCGAAATGGATGACCTGTGACACCGGCCATGGGGGCCAGCAGGGCTTTCGACTTTAATTCTATGGGGCCAATCTTTAACATCTCAGAACATGTTATTCAGCAGGGTCGCTGACAACAAATATATTTGAACTTTTTTGCGAGTGATCTCAGAAACTTACTGCATAAGTCCCTTGATGAATGTTTCCCCCCGGTGAAGTATAGAATCATGGTCTTCGGGAACTTTGAGCTTAGCCAGCATATCCATGGTTTGCTTCCTTAACACATTAGATGCATCTGGAGAACCTTCAGATTGCCATTGGTTCAGGGAATAACCTGGCCAAATGTGGCTATGCTGCTCATGCACTTCGCGGTATTGGGCCAGGGTGGCTTCCGATATGAGAAAGCTGCCACCTGGACCCACGGAATCGATATCCTCAAATATCTTTGTTGTATCATCCATCAGAAACCCCTCGCCAAATTGCCTGATTTGCCGAATTACTTCGTTGGCGTAGACCACAGTAGTGGGTGAAAATGCCTGTGAATCGAAATTACCACCTACAAATGGGGCAAGACCCACCTTGCCTATCGAACTGGTGAGATGATTCATCCACAACGTACCACTGGCAGGTAAATCTGATCCCCAGCCTGTACCACTTCCTGAAGTTCCAGCGTGAGGTATTTGGTAGTAATCCAGCATCTCAGCACAAGCCAGATTTACCAGCATGGTCTGTGAAGTATAGGCAGAAATCATTGATTGCATTTCAAATACTGACGGCAGACATCCCAAAATGACAGGTGTACCAGGTTTGATAAGTTGTGAGAATACTAATCCAGCCAAGAGTTCGGCATTGAGTAAAACCAGGGTTCCCTCTGCACTGATAGGCGCTGTTGCCCCTGACATCCCATAGCTGGAAAAAATAAAAGGTAAGCCACGATCAATGGTGGAAAATATCTTATCCGTGGTGTCCTTATTCAGCACTAGGGGTGTTATAGGGTTAAAGTATGGCAGCAGAAATGGCTTCTCTGAGAGATCACCGTGGAGGTGTTCCAACATGTTGAGGGACATATCAAACTGTTCTGGATCCGATATCAATATGCTCAAGGGTTTGGTCGTATTGGCCATCATTTCCAGGGTAGCTAGCACCTCACCTACCTGGGAATCGTCATTTTGGATCACGCCCGGAGTCGAAACAAGATCAAATTGGGTAAGCGTATTGCCAAGCGATGTGGCGAGCTCAACATATTTCCGAGTAAAAGGTGTGGCAGAGTCGTTGTCGGGATTCTGATACCAGGAGTTGGTCACACCGATCCCGTAGATTGTTCCCAGCTCCTGTTTTCCTCCCAAAGAAAAAGCCAGGGTTCCCCCTCTATTATACATATCAATATTTTCTGGTGCGGATTGGAGAGCTTGTTCTACCAATTCAGAGGGTATCCGAACAAGACTACCATCAATTATTCCACCAAGAGCTTGTGAGAATAATGCTCTTGCTCGTTCTGAATCAACTCGTATCCCCGTGTGGGACAGCACTTTAAGGGAGTCCTGATGTATTTTTAAGATTTGTTCTTTACTAAGAACGGAAATTTTGGGTTGAATTCTACTCATTTGTTAGAGTCATGGGTTTACCCCGGTGGTTGGAGGATGAAAGGTCGATTTAAGATTACCGTTTTTTGTTTCCCTTATGCTGCTGCGTCAAGCGCCGCTGCTCTTTGCTGATGGCCTTCCACTTCTTTCTTTCGGCTTGTTCAGCCTGCACATCAGTCTTCCTATCAAGATACGTGAGCTCTTTTTTCAATTTCATATAATTATTCATTCTATCCTCTGAAAGATCGCCACTTTCAACGGCGGCAATCACAGCGCACCCAGGTTCTTTCTCATGGGAACAGTCTGAAAATCTGCACCCCACAGCAATATCATCAATATCCGAAAAACTTTTATCAAGATTGTCGTCCCGCCGCCAGAGTTGGAGCTCACGCATCCCCGGTGTATCGATCAACAAGCCACCAGTTGGTAGAAATATTAACTCACGATGAGTGGTAGTATGTCTACCCTTGCCATCCTTTTCACGAACCGAGGCAGTATGCAATAGCTCATGCCCTACAAAATGATTAATGAGAGTAGACTTCCCCACTCCGGATGAACCCAAAAGTGCAATGGTTTGTCCGGGAGCAATATATTTGCGCAGATCATCCATACCGATTTGAGCCTTTGTGCTGGTACCGTAAATAGGCACATCTGGGATTCGTTCTTGAAGCGATTCTATGGTTTGTTCAGTCGATTCAGCCAGATCTGCTTTGGCCAGGATGATTACTGGGTCGGCTCCACTTTCAACTACAAGTGCTACATATCTTTCAAGCCGGGCAGGATTAAAATCTGTACCGAAAGTGGAGACGATCCAGACCGTGTCCAGGTTAGTAGCCATTACCTGTTCATTGCTGTTTTTCCCGGACACCTTTCTTGAGAATGTGGATTTTCGCGCTAAAACACGTCGAATTGTAGCCTTGCCGCTTACGTCGGTTTCGTCCACAACGACCCAATCCCCTACGGCAGGTAACTCGGTTTGTTTAAAAGGTGCATGATAGAGTCTTCCGGCTGCTTTTGCGGAAATGTCAATCTCCCCGGTATGAACCTTGTACTCACTACGGTGCCCAGAAATGACACGAGCCGGAATACCGCGCTTTTCGTCTGCTAGAGCTAACTTTTCAGCCCAGGACTCATCCCAACCATAATCTTCAAGACTCATTTATTTGCCATCGTCCGTCATCTTTCAATCAAAAGTTACACTCAGTTGAGGGTTATTATCTCTCATTGGTCTTAATTCTAAGCATGTATGAGTGAAGTACTACAAATAAAATAACGCTCCAAACGGAGTAAGTTAACGATCTAATCGAGCCAACTTCTCATATATTCATTTCTTCTGAGGCGTTCATTGGGAATCATCCTCCCCTAGCTTGCCTCTATGATAATTAGCCCAAAAAAAGGTAGTTTTAGCCATTTCTTCCACGCCAGGAATACTTTCCTGAAGCTTTTTCTTTTTCTTCCTCCGCAGAAGGAATGTAATGAGCGCAATCAATATGAAGAATAGGCCAATCAAGATCAGGATTAAATTTTGATGCCCGATGTTAATAGTCATATAAGCACTTATTCATTTATGCGTATCCCCTGGCCAACTCATCAAGTATTTCAGAACAACCTCCACACTGAATGTAATCAGCATGATCTGCAACACTTTCAAATTCCCTACCCACGATATCTGAGCACTCGAACTCAAAGTCACTAACTTTTAAAAATCTCTCCATAGCTTCAAGGGCAGCGGGATTATTAAAATCAAGTTTCTCTCCGGCTTCAATATTACTCAGCATTCCTTTAAGCCAGATAGCGGCTCCCAGTGCCCCGCAGGCACCTCCGCTAAGCCCGATGCCACCTGCTAATCCAGCAGTCATAACCTGATGCTCGTCAGAGAGCCCCATCTTCTTGGCCAAAAGGGAAGCACAACTCACTGGCTGTTTGGGTACATCGACTTCTTCTTCAGCAAGTGTTGATTCAATCTCCTTGTAGGCTTCAGGGGCATATTTTGCTGCCATGCGAAAGCATCCAATCGTACCGCCCTTCAAAAGAAAGAAGGTCACCATTTTTAGAGTAGAAGCGGTTTTATCAATGTCGGTGATTTCAAGACAGTTCATATGTTCATTCTGGGCTCTGAACAACTCCATGAGTTTTTGAGCTGCTATCAAAGATTTGGTTTCTGCTTCAGGTCCCGGACCAAAAAGCCTGTAGGCTTCGGTTCCAGCAGCCAGTGCCGCCCCCCAGATCATGCCGCATTGATAACCATGCTGCATGATACCACCAGCCAGTGGCGCTGCGGCTTGTTCCTCAGACTCTTTGCTATTATCAAAACCCTGGTTGAGAACTCTCAACAAGG
The DNA here is from genome assembly GCA_018650795.1 of Fidelibacterota bacterium. GTDB lineage: Bacteria > Fidelibacterota > UBA8477 > UBA8477 > JABMPR01 > JABMPR01. The sequence goes on along the minus strand of JABIFG010000118.1, from coordinate 41,832 downwards.
ATTCAGATCAGGTTCCAACCTTTAAAAAAGCCCCTACTGCTCCTCTGCCTGTCACATTACCATTTGCTCTAGCCATCATTCCTCCTCTGCTTCCATTGAATAGTGTTTCTTTGCCAAAACGACATCCACGGGTAAGCCAAACATCGACATTTCGGTCACGCTTTCAATCAGAAATCCAGTATCCCTGATCTCTTGTTCAACATAGATCGGTCGACAATCCACATATTTGGTATAACGTTGCTGCACCCACTCATAAAGTTTGACCATCAAACTACCGGCTGGTTTTTTAGACATAGCTACGATACACATTCGACCACCAGGCTTCAACACACGTTGACATTCGTTTAGAACAATCGGAATTTCCGGTGTGTCGAATAATTCTAGAGTGAAACTTGAATAGATCGCATGAAAGCGGTTGTCTGCATAGGGTAGCCGGATGGCATTACCACAGCTTAACTCGATGTCTTCTCCCAAGCCGGCGTTGATGATTCTGGATTGAGCCACATTTAACATACCCTCTGAAAGGTCAATACCGTATACGTGCCCATGCTCCCCCACGGCTTGTCTCAATTTCAACAAACATTGACCGGTCCCAAAACCAACTTCCAGGACTATCTCCCCTGGCTGTGTTTCTAACATCTTCAAACCCATATCTTTATATTTTTTTTCGGAGAGACCAGCCAGTAAATCGTACCAACCACTCATTTTGTCGTAGCTGGCTTTGGCTTCTGCTTTGGATCGGGTTACTCTATTAATGGGTGCGATATTACTCATTATCAATGGATAAAGTTATTTTTTCCTATTTGATGATTCCAATTTTACCCTGTGCTAGTGTGAGTGAAATTTTTCCCTTCAAGAGCTGAGCAGCCAATTCACCAAATAGATCCCACCGCCAGCCCTTTGATAATCGTGTTTCATTCCCCAACGTCATTTGCTCCAGATCTGATTTTGAGGCAATCAATTTGGGTGCTACATTATTTTTTTCGCAGACATGGGTGAGCAAGGCTCGCAAGAGTACAATGGCATTCCCATTTATTTCTGCATCGCGGGATGTATCCGGAACAGGTGGGCACTCCGATAAGGGCAATTCCCTGGCCAGTTGAATACATCTCAGGATGTCCCTTCCAGACTTACCCTGTGCCGTGCCTCCAATCCCGCGTACACGGTTTAAATCCTCCAGATTCTCAGGAGGGTTGGAGACCATATCACGTATTGCCAGGTCCTTAACCACCCAGCCGCGCGGAATATTCTGGATTTTTGCCTTCTCTTCACGCCAGGTCACAAGTGCGTAGAGTACTGCCATTCTTCGTGGAGTCATATTTCTCAATTTTAATTTCCTAGCCTGGACTTCAGGCTTGAAATCAAAGCGTTTAATATCAGATAGCTCCTGCATTTCTTCAGCTACCCAGCTTACCCGTCCCTGGTTATTAATTTGACTCTGTAAGCGTTCATAGACTGGACAGAGGTGAGTAACATCAGCCAGGGCATATTCAAGATGTCGATCCCGCAGGGGTCGTTTTGACCAATCAACAATTTGAGAACTTTTATCTATCCTGGTTTTCACAAAGGTTTTGACCAGCTGAGCATAGGAGACTTGATCTCCAAATCCGCACACCATCCCTGCCACCTGAGTGTCAAATACAGGTGTTAGAGCCAGTTTGAAATCATTCCACAAGATGACCAAATCTTGTTCTGCGGCATGAAACACTTTCACAATGCTTGGGTTTCTGAGAAATTGAATAAGAGGCTCAAGATCTATACCGCCAAGTGTGTCTATGACTGCGGCGTGCTGGCCATGAGCAATCTGGATCAGGCAGAGTTGGGGATAATAAGTTTTTTCAGATAGAAACTCTGTATCCAGTGCCACGTAGGGAGGTGTCCCTAGATCGTGAATGAAATTGACTAATTCTCGAGTATTATTGATTAACAAGTAAGAGCTCCTCCTGTCGGGTTTCGCCCAATGTAGCTTGAAGCGCTTCATTTTCCGAGGATGGTCTTGGCGAGAGTAGTATTCGTGTGATCTGGGATATGTAATTTTGATGATAATACCTGAACGGTACACCTTAAGCACAGGGCAATTAAAACCCCCCTCTGGCATTTGTTGATGAGCTACATCCACAGAGACAATCACAAGTCCGGGTAGACTACGTTTGATTCTCAGATCGGACAAACTCCTACATTCAGTAAGCGCATTAACTAAGATTGAAATATTCTTTGACACGGGGGCATGTCCGTCTATATTTGCGCGCTTTAGAATGGGAGTATGAAAATGGCAAAACGATGTGATATATGTGGAAAAGGTCCGGTTACGGGCAACAATGTGAGTCACTCACACAAAAAATCTCGGCGCCGGTGGTTACCTAACCTGCAACGTGTACGTGTTTCTGTAGATGGACAAAGCACTCATAAAAAAGTTTGCACGAGCTGTATCAAGTCAGGGAAAGTTGTAAAAGCTGCCTGATTTTTCCAATATCTAGAAAAAATTTAAAAAGCTCCGTAATTCGGAGCTTTTTTTGTACTAATGCTTCACGTGGCAGGTAGATTTTTACATGTCTAATAATCCTCAAAAACAAGCGACAGTATTATGACTGAAACTGAATTGACCACACCCCCATCAGGCGACCCTACTCTCAGCGATATTGGCACTCCAGCACTGGCCTGCCATGGGATATCCAAACGATTCAAAACGATCCAGGCACTGGATGATGTGAGTATCTCAGTACCTCGAGGATCCATTTTTGGATTTCTAGGACCAAATGGGGCGGGAAAATCCACCTTAATCAGGGTGTTTGCGGGACTCATTGCTGCTGACAAAGGACACTTTGATATCCTGGGAAATTCCAGTCTTTCCGGCCACGGAGTACGGAAAGATATGAGTGCTCTAGTGGATCGTGCTGATTTCTATAAAAATCTCAGTGCTTATCAGAACATGAAGCTGCTTGGGCGAATTACAGGACATGACAGCGACGAACACATCAATAGATTATTAGATCTTCTGGGTTTGTATGAACGTCGTAAGGATAAGGTAAAAACCTTCTCTCAGGGCATGAAACAACGTCTAGGCCTGGCCCAGTCTTTACTGCCTAACCCTAAGCTCCTGGTTCTAGATGAGCCCACTACAGGTCTGGACCCCCAGGGTATGCATGAAATTCGCGATTTTATTCTGAAAATTGCCGCTGAACAGAATGTAACCATTTTTCTGTCCTCTCACCTACTTCATGAGGTTGAACTGATCTGCTCGGACATTGCTCTCATTTTTAATGGCAAACTGGCTGCCCAGGGCTCGATGCAAAACATCTTCCGAGAAATAGATAATGTGACGATTGAACTGGAGGTAGAGGATTCGAAGGCTACGCTTGACTTTCTTGAGAAAAATGATCTGGTTACTCAGATCACTCCACTGGCTAATGCCATCAGTATTGAGATTCACTACAATAAAATTCCTGAACTCATTCGGCTCATGTCCGGTGCTAAGATTAACATTTTCTCGGTTTCTCAGCGAAATCGACTGGAGAACTACTTTCTCTCACTCATGGAGGGGAAATGATACTCTTAAAACTCACTCAAAATGAACTCTACAAGATTTTCTCGTTGGTGCGCTCTTATATAGGTATCATTCTGTTTACTGGAATTGTCCCGCTCATCCTGTGGGGCTACGGCATGGGCACAAGCCACATTGAGGCTGAAATCGAAAGCTCTGTCTCAGCAATGTTTTTTATTGAAGGCTCTCCAACCAATGGTTTTACGGCAGCCTATTTTATAATGAATTTCTTCTGGATTCATATTCCTTTTTTGCTGGCACTGGTGGGTGGCGATATTTTTGCCGGCGAACATGCCAATGGGACCTTCAGGGTTTACGCGACTCGACCTATTTCGCGCTTGAGTATTTTCACATCCAAAGTTCTGGCGACTACAATTTATACCTTCATCTTTGTCTTTTACTTCGGATTGTTAACACTGGGGCTAGGACTGTTATGGCATGGCGGGGGTGACATGTTAGTTTTTCATAACGGTGTGCTCATTCTTGAATCAGGAGATGCGTTAATCCGATTTTTCATCGCCTACTTCTTCTCATTTATGAATATGGTACTGGTGAGCTCCATCGCCATTTTCTTTTCTACCATGGTCAGAAATGCAGTAGGGCCAGTCATTGGGACCATGGCCTTGTTCATTTTTATTCTCATGGTATCAACACTCCCGTTGGATGTGTTCAAAAGCATCCAACCCTATCTCTTTACCACCTATTTTTCAAACTGGGAGCAGGCTTTTTTCGATCCGATTCCCTGGGACGATTTATTCCGAGGTCTGGGTCTTATCGTATCCAATATTGTGATGTATCTCGGTATTGCTCTCATCATCTTCCGTAGAAAGGATATCCTTTCATGAATCACATACATAGATCCATTGTTTTTATAATTCTTTACGCTCTGGCCATAGGATCGTGGACTCAGGAATATCCGGACTCACAGGAATTACAGGATCTCATGTTGGGTAACTGGGAACGTATTGAAGACTATGAAGTCGATATCAAGCTTGCTTTGGACATCCCGGGATTTCGCATGCCTTCTCGCAAAATTCATTATTTATACAAGTCCCCTGATAAAAGTAAAGTAGAGGTTAAGGGATTTGCAATTATCCCCAAACAGGGTATTCAGCCGTTTTTTACATTCCTAAGGGACTCTCTCTCTCTCCAGGTATTAAATGACTCACTGGTGAATGGGAAAGCCGTCTATGAGGTTGCTCTGGAAGACACTTTTATGAATCAAGCCGGCAAAATCAGTTTCTTTGTGGAACAGAAGACTGGAAATATCACAGAAGCCTGGGTTGTGCATGACTCCAGAGAATTTTTCCGACTCACTTCTGAATATGACGAAGTTGATGGGATTTATTTACCAAAATCGACTGTTATCAATATGACTCTCCCTCCTGATTTCCAGAACATCCAACGTCTTGGGAAAAAGCCTACTGATATGCGGGATTTTGAAGCTCAGATGACCAATGAGTGGCTCGATGGTTCCATCAGTATTCAATTCAAAAACTATAAGGTTAATCGGGGTATTCCTGACTACATGTTTGAGGATGAAACCGAGGATGCCATTCAGGACTGAGTACGTCAATATTATCAAGCAATATTAGTTCTCCTTTAAACTAACAAAATCGCCTGAATCGCTTGATTTGGGTTGAGTTTCATAATACAGCAAATACATTACTTTGCTTTTAATTTTGAAGGAGAAACTATTGCGAAAAGCAGTCGTAGCCTTAGGTGGTAATGCCATCTCTCCCCCGGGAGAAGTGGACTCGATCACTACCCAGTTTAAACGTACTAGAAAAAGTCTGGATGCCATTATTGATCTCTTAAAACAAGACATCATTCCGGTAATCACACACGGTAATGGACCTCAAGTTGGCAATGCCGCATTACGCACTGAACAGTTGGCCGATTCACTCCCTTATTTGCCTCTGGGTATTAATGTTGCTGATACCGAAGGTGGGATGGGTTACATGATAGAACAATCCCTGCTCAACCGCCTCAGGGAGGAAGGGATCAAACGTAAAGTCGTTACTCTGATCTCCCAGGTATTGGTTGACAAAGCCGACCCATCCATTGAAGATCCTACCAAGTATATTGGTACTGCGCTTCCTGAAGCTGAGGCTCACGAAAAAGCTGAACAATTTGGTTGGAACATTAAGCCAATTAGCGATGGCCAGTGGCGCAGGGTAGTCCCCTCTCCCCAGCCCATCAATATCATCAACTCATCTGTTGTTAGTCAACTCATTGAGTTGGGTCATATCGTCATCGCAGTGGGCGGTGGTGGAGTACCGGCTTTTAGAGATATTGATGGTAATCTTGAAGGTCTGGATGCGGTCATAGATAAGGACAAAGCCTCTGCCCTTCTGGGGACACAGATTGGTGCAGAGTTATTGTATATTTTTACCAATATTGAACGAGTCGCCTTGAATTTTGGCCAAGAGAATGAACAGCTTCTGGCAAATCTCACTCTGGCTGAAGCGAAACAATATCTGGCTCAAGGGCATTTCCCCCCTGGTAATATGGGACCAAAAATTGAAGCCAGCATCCAATTCCTGGAAGGTGGCGGCAAGCAGGTTATTATCACCAGCATAGAGAGTATCAAAAAAGATACCTCAGGACAAAACGGAACCATTATCACGCATTGATTATTTTATAATGACGATCTCAATGAATTTGAGATCACTGACAAATAAGAGGAAGTAATACATGAATATTCATGAGTATCAGGCGAAAGAGATCTTTCGGAAATACAATGTCCCCGTACCCAACGGTGGTGTCGCCTTTTCTGCAGAAGAGGCTTTAAGCGTAGCCAAATCTCTTGACTCAAATATCTTTGTAGTCAAAGCCCAGATTCATGCAGGGGGACGCGGTAAGGCCGGTGGTGTGAAAATTGCCAAAAACCTTGACGAAGTCACACTGTACGCCAACGAAATTTTAGGTAAAACACTGGTGACCCATCAGACAGGTCCTGCCGGGAAAACTGTGGGTCGTTTGCTGGTCGAAGAAGGCATCGATATAGCCAAAGAACTGTATATGGGTATTGTACTGGATCGTCAAACGGGACAGTTCGTCTTTATGGTTTCCATCGAAGGTGGTATGGAAATTGAAAAAGTCGCCTCTGAAGCCCCAGAAAAAATCATCAAGGAATGGATAGAACCAGGTATTGGTCTCCAGGCTTTCCAGGCTCGGAAGCTTGCTTATGCTTTGGGTCTAGAGGGTGTCCAGGTAAGAGAAGCAGTCAAATTCATGTTTGCTCTCTGGGATGCGTTCAATGCCTCAGATGCATCACTCGTGGAAATCAACCCTCTTGTTGTGACCGGTAGTGGTGATGTCATGGCCCTGGATGCCAAAATGAATTTTGACGATAATGCACTATATAGACACTCAGATATACTCGAGTATCGGGATCTTAGCGAAGAAGAGCCTTCAGAAGTTGAAGCGAGCAGCTACAATCTCAATTACATCAAATTAGATGGAAATGTAGGCTGCATGGTCAATGGCGCAGGCCTGGCCATGGGTACCATGGATATAATCAAATTATACGGCGGTGAGCCTGCCAATTTCCTCGATGTTGGTGGTGTTGCCAACCCGGACACGGTTTCGAATGGATTCCGTATCATTATGAGTGATTCCAATGTTAAAGCTGTATTGATAAACATTTTTGGTGGAATTGTCAGATGTGATCGCGTGGCAATGGGTATCATTTTAGCACTTGAAAAGGTGAAGGTGGATGTACCTATCGTGGTGAGACTGGCTGGTACCAATGCAGAAGAAGGAGCCAAACTTCTGGCTAGTTCGGATATTGATTTTATTGTAGCCACAAGTCTGGCTGAAGCTGCAGAAAAAGTTACTGCAGCCATCAAGGAGTGATCGCATGATTCTGGTAAATAATGATACAAAACTTGTTGTTCAGGGTATTACAGGAAGTGAAGGATCCTTCCACACTACCCAGATGTTAGAATACGGTACCCAGGTTGTAGCCGGTGTCACACCGGGCAAAGGTGGACAAAAGACTGAGGCTGGTGTACCGATTTTCAATACGGTTCAAGAGGCCAAGAACATAACTCAAGCCAACACCTCCGTCATCTTTGTCCCCCCTCCATTTGCGGCTGATGCCATCATGGAAGCTGTCGATGCAGACTTGGATCTGGTCATTTGTATCACTGAAGGCATCCCGACAGCAGACATGGTTAAGGTTCATGAATATATGGCTGGCAAGAAAACGCGCATGGTTGGTCCAAACTGCCCGGGTGTTATTTCACCTGGAGCTGGTAAGATTGGTATTATGCCCGGTTTTATCCATCAGCAGGGTAAGGTGGGAGTCATTTCAAGAAGTGGAACTCTGACCTATGAAGCCGTTCATCAGTTGAGCTCACGTGGTATCGGACAGTCAACCTGTATCGGTATCGGTGGTGATCCTATCATTGGCTCAAACTTTATCGACCTCCTTGATCTTTTTAACAGGGATGAAGGTACGGATGCTGTGGTTATGATTGGTGAAATCGGTGGAACAGCTGAAGAAGAAGCTGCCGAATGGGCACAAAAAAACTTCACCAAACCAATTGTGGCATTTATTGCTGGTACTACGGCTCCTCCGGGACGTCGTATGGGTCATGCAGGCGCAATCATTTCTGGAGGCAAAGGAACTGCATCGGATAAAATCGCAGCACTTAAAGCCGCAGGTATTGCTGTTTCTGAAAGCCCTGCCGGAATTGGTGAACTCATGGAAGAAATTTTAAACAAATAATGGGTCATACTTCGACAGGCTCAGCAAGACACATATAATGAAATAGGAGTAAAGATTTTGGGTAACAAAACATTCGCAATGATAAAACCTGATGCAGTTGCATCGGGCAAGCTTGGAAAAGTCATCGATGCTACACTACAGGCTGGATTTGAGATTAAAGGGGGTCGTCTGACTTTGATTACGCGGGCGCAAGCTGAATCATTTTATGCTGTACACAGAGAACGCCCCTTCTATGGTGAGCTGGTTGACTTCATGTCCTCTGGTCCAACATTTGTTATGGCACTGGAAAAAGATAACGCAGTTCAGGCCTGGAGAGACGCCATTGGTGCGACCGATCCAGCCGATGCTGCTGATGGCACAATTCGTAAAATGTATGCAGAGAATAAGGGCAGAAATGCTGTTCATGGATCTGACTCAGATGAGAATGCTGAGAAAGAGATTGCATTTTTCTTCAGTGAGGCTGAAATTATCGCCTCTAATCTCTAATTATTAGCCTGTATCAGGAGGCAGAAATGACTAATAATGTTCTATTTAAGCGCGCTTTATTGATTCTGATTGTTCTAAGCATTATCGTCAACTGCGACATGTGGAATAGCCGATTTGGACGCGAAGAGGTCAAACTGGGTGAATATATTACCCTCCAAGTTGAAGAATCTGTCGAAGGACAGCAAGTAAACTGGATTTTTGCCCAACTCCCCGACAGCAGCAAATTGCTTGGCTTTCTGCCTTCTGATACGCTTGATTTAGTTTCATTTTTGCCGGATTTTGCCGGGTCTTACGATGTGGTTCTGGAAGTCACTATTGATGGGGAGACTGAACAGACCAACTATTATTATGATATAGTTATGAGTGAAGACGATACCGTTGTGGAAGGTGAATTACCTGATCATCTCTTTGAGGCAGCTCAAACTGAGGATACAACGGTTGCAGATACACCTTCTGTAAGTCTCACAGATGATGGCGTCCAACGACGATACCTCTCAAAGATGAAATCCCCTGGTGAAACTACCAAAACGCGCAAAAGTGCTGTTAAAAGAAGAAAAACCACAAAATCAAAACCTGCGCTAACCAGTCGTGGGAATTTGATTCCACTGGCTGCCCGAACATACACTATCCAAGTTTCATCCTGGCCTTCGCTTGACGAAGCACAATCTGCGTCCCGTGATCTACAGGATAAATATGGCATCGACAGTTACATCCAAAGAGCATTCTTCAAGGATAGAGACGAAATATATTATCGTCTGCGCGTAGGAAATTTTCAGGAATCAAAAGATGCCGAAACCTATGCCAAGGAAATACAAGATGTGACCAGCCTACCTGTCTGGGTCGACTTTGTCAGACAGGAAATGTAATTTTCATAAAAATTAAAACTTCAATACGGAGAATCACCCATGCTTGAAACTCAATTGTATTTCAATTTCAAGGATATGTTTCGTGCGCCACGATTAGCCCTCGGTCGACGCACATTAGTTATGTTAGAAGCCTTACTGGCTTCATACACTGTCTATCTGATCATGACATATCTCGCACTCCTAGTTGAAGGCTACTCTTTTGGAAGTATTTGGAATGACTTTCATCTCATGCCAACATCGATTCGTTGTCTGGCTACTAGCACATTAGGACATATCCTGGTTGCACTTTCATACACATTTTCTATTATCGTTATCTGGCTTGGTCTCACATCCGTGGCTAAAATTACCGTCAAAGAGTACAAGGGTGACTTGTTCTATTCATCCAGAGATGGTTGGAAATGGGCTCTTAGAAATTGGTTCCCAGTATTTTTTGGACCAATATCTATTGGCATCATCGTAGGATTTTTTGTTCTTTTGGCAGCCCTCTTTGGCTGGTTCGCTCAATGGCCAGTCCTTGATATCATTTTCTACGGTCTGCTCTTTGTCCTTTTTCTACCTACAGCACTTTTCCTTTCATTTTCTGCGCTGGCCTTCGGTGTAGGGCTATTTATGTCCCCCAGTATTGTGGCCTGTGCAGAAGAGGACACCATGGGATCTATGTTCGGGTCCTATACTCTGTTGTGGAATCAGCCAGTTCGGCTGATCACCTATACCATAATCACAGTGATAGCCGCCATGATAGGATATCAAATTTTTTACGTTTTCATTCTATCTGCTTTCAAATTCATTGAGATGGTATTTGGACATGAGATGATCATGGGAAATGCTTATGTAGCCATCAAACAGGTTGGTATGGACTTGTTCGGAAATTACAGTTTCCTACCATCCAATCTATTTGCCAATTTTGCTTGTGATTCAACCTGCCTATTGATGCCTAATTGTTTAAGTAGCTTATTTGAACCAATTGCAGCAGGTTGTGGTGGAGGAGGTTGTGGTGGTTGTGCACCTGCAGTTCCGGCAGTAGTCTCTGCATCACTTACCCAGACCATCACAGGAGTTATAGTTGGATTTTTTACGTTACTGGCTCATCTAGCAGTTCCAGCTTATGCATTGGCAACTCTGGCAACTGGCTTCTCTACCTCCTTCATCGTGTTGACAAAACATAAAGATGATCAGGATTTGATTAAACGGAAAGATGCTGATGAACGAGCAGAGGCCGAAGCAGCTGAAGCCGAAGAAGAGGCAAACACTGAGACACCTGAAGTGGAAGAGGGAAAAAAGGCTGACGAGTCCAAGACAGAATAATTCTTTTGCATAATAGGTATAAAAAAAGGCTGAGTTAGACTCAGCCTTTTTTTATATCTATATTATCCTAGCTCCTATGGAACCATTCATCGTTTTCTTGACGAGCCCGGGGTTTTCCCAGAATCTCATGTAAAATGATACCCTGCTCTATCTTTGAGTAGGGTGCAAGAACCTCCCCCAGAGATTGACCGGAATCAGAACTCTCTGCCACCATTTCCACAGTAGTCAGGGGATGATCATGACTGTGCGATTTTGAGCCCTCAACAAATGATGCCTCTGGAACAGGCTCGGAAACTAGGATCTCAATTTCCTCCTCAGGCTCCTCATCTTCAGGCATTGATTGTTGAAAGGCTAAAGGGTCCTCATCTATTTCGAACAACTCTTTTTTGAGTTGGTCCAGTATCCCACCCACTTCTTGCAGAGGTTTAGTTAAAGGACTCGATGATTTTACCTTGGGCTTCTCCATTGGTCTGGTTCTCTGCCTGGCTTTTTTTTGCTTAGACCAGGCAGAGATAGCCATGTAAACGATAAAGAGAACTATTGGACCTAGATTGTCCAAATCCATCAGGATATTACCTTATTTCTTATCTGTTTTGTCTGGACCAGAAAGATTCTGTCTCATGGATGAATCAGCCTGAATGTTTTCCATGCGATAGTAGTCCAGAATACCCAGATTACCCTGGCGGAAGGCTTCAGCCATAGCACGTGGAACCTCAGATTCAGCTTCCACAACCTTGGCCCTCATTTCCTGGGTCTTGGCTTTCATTTCCTGCTCTTCAGCAACAGCCATGGCCCGACGTTTTTCAGCAACAGCCTGAGCAATATTCTTGTCTGCATCAGCCTGATCCATTTGTAATGTAGCACCGATGTTTTTACCGACATCTACATCAGCAATATCAATGGATAGTATCTCAAACGCTGTGCCTGCATCCAGGCCTTTGGCCAGTACATTCTTAGAGATAATGTCAGGATTTTCCAGTACCTGCTTATGTGATTCGGAGGAACCAATTGAGCTAACGATTCCCTCGCCTACACGAGCTAGTACCGTTTCTTCTCCTGCTCCACCAATAAGACGATCGATATTGGCACGAACCGTAACCTTCGCTACTGAAAAGAGCTGAATACCATCCTTAGCGATGGCTGAAACACGGGGCGTTTCAATCACACGGGGATTTACACTCATTTTTACTGCATCGAGGACATCACGACCAGCCAGATCAATAGCTGCAGCGCGTTGAAATTCCAGATCAATATTAGCTTTATCTGCTGCAATGAGCGCTAGAACAACTTTATTTATGTCTCCACCAGCCAGATAATGGGCTTCCAGGACATTGGTGTCCATATCCAAACCAGCTTTTCGGGCACTCACCAATGAATTGATAATCAGTGGTGGTGGAATCCGACGAAGTCTCATTCCGATCAGGGTTAAAAGACCAACGTAAACTTGTGCCGCCGCGGCGCTTATCCACAATCCGATTGGAATGAAATAAGTAAATAGAACAAGAAAGGCTACCAGGCCAATCAGAATGAACATCAATGGTATAGCTTCCACAATTCCTCCTGTGTTATTTATTAAACTTTTTTATCAACAACCACCCGGTTTCCATCTATCCGAATGATCGTAATTTCTGTATCTATATCAATAAAGGTACCAGGGGTCACAACATCAAGTCGTTGCCCCTCGATTAGCACTGTTCCGGAGGGACGCAGAGACGTTACCGCAACACCACTCTTACCTATCATTTCTTCTAATCCCAGGCTTCCGCTGTAACCTTCTGCTTGGGTTTCTGCCTCCTTTAGGCTGATACGCTGCCAGGCTCTGGTTTTCAGCATGCGTTTAATCATTAGACCTAGCCCGAAGATGCCTCCAATGATGGCAATCACCAAACCCCACAATGCTGCGTTGATATCTCCCGAGGTGGGCGCAATGGGCAGCAGCATCGTAAACATGGCGTAAACCATGACGATGATACCTAGAATTCCCACCACTCCGAACCCGGGAATCACAAAAGCTTCGATACCCAGGAGAACAATTCCACCAATCAGGAACAACAATTCCATCATACTGGCGAGATCGGCAATAAATGAGGTTGAGAAAAACAGGAAGAGCGCAAGCAAACCGACGGTTCCAGGTATGCCCCAGCCCGGGCTCTGTATCTCAAATATGAGTCCCAGGAATCCCAATGTCATAAGTAGCGAACTGACCACAGGATCCGTGAGAAAACGAACTACTACTTCTGACCAGGTTGGAACGACATTTACGATCTCTTTATCTGAAAAATCAAAATATTCCAAGACTTCGTCAATCGAATCCATTTGATAGTCAGCCATCCCATATTTCAAAGCGGTAGTGGTTCTCAGCGTAAGCAATTTGCCCTCATGAGCACCTTCGATATCATCCAGAAATAAGGTATCTCCTTCAGCACTAACCAGTGTATCAATATCCAGTGATTCGTCTACCATGGCCATGGCAATGTCAGGGTTGCGCCCTTTGGACTCTGCAGTCGAGGCCATTTCTTCACGCATATAGGACTGAGCTTTCTCACCTGCTTTCTGGCTTTGCCCATCAACGACCGTAGTTGCCCCCATAGTCGCTCCAGATCTCATAATGATGGTATCACATGCCAGTGATATAAGCGAGCCTGCAGAGATGGCTTTCGTATTGATGAAAGCATAAGTCTCTATTTTTGAATTCAAGAGGGCATTCTTCATCATGGTGGCTGCATCTACCCTGCCGCCAAAGGTATCTATATCCAGCAGGATGGCATCCCCACCGGCTGCATTCAATGCGGGAATCTGGCGTTCAAAGAAATATGCCAATCCCATATCAATGGTTCCTTTAACCTCCAGAATATATACCTGGGGGAAAATGAGGATGGGCAAGAACAAGAGCAGGAATAAACGTCGCATAACTGATCCCAATTGTTTTGATTTCTATTGCATTAAAATTGTAGACCAAGATAACATGTAAAATCTCAGGTCGGTATCATTTTCGAAAAATTCAAGGTGCTTCAATGTGCATTTGGACGCTACCATATTTAGTGTCAATCTCAATTTTTAAAGGGGTATGTGGGTAGGATTTTGAATAAAACATTGAGAGTTGAATCTGGTTTGCTCTGGATTTTCGCGTACTGTTAAGTGGGGTTAGACGCCAACCAGGTTCTGCAAAGGGTTTAAACAGGGATGGTTTACCAATCTTCTCAACTAGCAGTTTTAATACACCTGAGCCCCGACCATCCCACATGCGGAATTGGAGAGTGTCACCATGCTGAAACGTGGTTAGAGACAAATCATAGAGGAGGCTGGGGATATCCCTTAGTCCCTGAATATCGACTGCTTTGTCCTTCCCATTTACAACGGCCAGGTTGCTATCACTGAAGGTCACCTCATAATTACGATGATACGAACCTTCATGGATAGCTTTGGTATGTTTGACAAGCCGTCCCAGGTCAATCAAATATTCGGTCATTACAGAATCAGAAAGTGTCCACAAGGTCGAAAGCCAGGGTGAAGACTCAATCACAAAGAGGCTGTACAGTACATTATCTTCCACATTATGGACGAGGGTAGCCACGCCAGCCTGCACTAAGCCATATTTAACCTTATATGTATAAGTCTGAGAGAAAGCCGATGTACCTGCGAGAAGCAGGATGAGCAGCAATAATTTATTAACTGTATTCATAGATTCAGAAGCTAGGCGGGATGCTCACAATCCTCAAGCTTTTTGTCTATCCATTCCTAACGTTACTATTAAATTCAGCCATGCAAATACAGTTTCCCAAGCGGTTTATTTCCTTCACCTTTGTAGGTATTTCAGGTATTGTCGTCAATAGCGCGATTCTATATTACGCAAAGGAATACCTCTATGTTCCCGTCTCCATAGCATCCCTGATGGCCATTCAGATTGCTATTTTTAACAATTTTTTCTGGAATCATAGATTTACATGGACAGATCGAGAGATGAAGGGCTTCCAGGCCATCCGAACCGGCTTGATCAGGTTTACTCTAGTTAGCTGGATTGCAGGTGGTCTCAATTGGATCATACTGCTCTTGCTACACCACTATGCAGGTATTCACTACCTTCTGGCAAATTTGATCGCCATCTTCATTGCATCCATCTTGAATTATTTTTTGAACGATTTATGGACTTTTCGTCACCCGGGAAGGGACGTGGAAGAGTTTAAAGAAGATTAGACGGTTTCACCCTTTGCAAACTGCAGGCGATATAACTTCTCATACAATCCCCCGGCTTTACTCAAACCTGCATGATTGCCCTGTTCCACAATCTCACCCTGATCCATGACCAAAATCTTATCCGCACTTAAAATCGTAGAGAGACGGTGGGCAATGACTATTACAGTCCGTCCCTTCATCAAAGTTTCAATGGCAGATTGAACTGCTTTTTCAGATTCTGTATCCAGAGCAGAAGTTGCTTCGTCCAGAATAAGAATTGAGGGATCTTTCAACAGAGCGCGGGCAATGGCAATACGCTGTTTTTGACCTCCCGAAAGGCGAGCGCCATGCTCTCCCAGCATAGTTTCATATCCCTCTTCCAGGTTAAGAATGAAATCATGGGCATTGGCTTGCCTGGCAGCTGCTTCAACATCTGAAGCATTACTAGGCATGCCGTAGGCAATATTATTGTAAACCGTATCGTTAAAGAGAATGGTTTCCTGAGAGACAATCCCAATTTGTCGTCGAATGCTGGCACGAGTCAGGTTGCGAATATCGCTGCCATCAATACTAATACTACCAGCATTGATATCATGAAATCGAGGGATCAGATCCACCACAGTTGTTTTCCCGGCACCGGATGGACCGACCAGGGCAACAACCTCCCCTTTCTGGATGACCGTATCCAGATTCTTGATGGCTTGCATGTCCGAATTATCGTAGACAAAGGTAACTGATTCAAAACGAATTTCTTTTTCAAACGCTGCGAGATCTTTACTGTCGCTTTCATCGCGAATGGCAGGTTCAATATCTAGAATCTTAAATACCCGACCACCTGCTGCCACACCTGCCTGAATACTGATGTTCACCTTGGCCAGATTCCGGATAGGCTGATAGATCGCAAATAGAATAACAATAAACCTTAAGAAGTCTGAACTACTGATGGTTCCGTGTTCCAGCACCTGAACACCACCAACCCATAAAAGTACTACAGCCATACTGACGCCCAACATTTCTGTTACCGGGAGGGAGAGACTCTGCAAGCCGATCTGACGGAACATGAGCTTAAATAATTTCTGGGCTTCACCTCCAAAACGCTTGCTCTCATTATCTTCATTTACAAAAGCTTTGATAATTCTAATACCTGATATCAACTCTGTAAAACGAGAAGTGATTTCGCCCAACTGAGTCTGGACGCGGACCACTTTGCGTCGAATACTTTTACTGATTACCGCAATAAATAATGAGGTAATTGGAATGATAAGGATAGAAATCAGGGTCAGTTGCCAATTGATAATAAACAGGATGCTCAGATAGGTGACAATATACAGTGGTTCAATAACCAAGGGATGAAAGGTGGTAGCCAACGCTTGATTCACCTTCAACACATCATTCATGGCGAGAGAAATAAGATCTCCACTACGACGTGTCTGAAAGAAACTTAAAGGTTGAGTTAAAAAGTGCTGATATAAGCGAAGTCTCAAATCCTGGACAACTTTAGCCTGAACATAACCAGTGAAGAGTTTGTTGCCATAATAGGCAATCGACTTAATGAAATAACTGAATAGAATAACCAGGGCAAGTGTAGCCAGAGCATCAACAGGAGTACCTGAAAAGAAGTACTCACTGGTTAATTGTTTTAATCTTTCGTTAAGATCGATGTTACCTGTCAGGGATTCTGCAGGTGTAGTGAGTTGTTCATCAGGATTTGCAAAAATGGTGGTGATGAATGAGGCGGATAACCACAATGTCAAGGAGTGGAAAAGCACATTGATAAATGAAAATCCTATACCGACACTTATTTGCGCCCAATAAGGCTTTATCAGTTTGAGTATGCGTAAATACATAAGGCTGTTAGTTTAGGAAATCCTGTAGTGCTTGGCGAGAGATTTCACCCTCTCTGAGAATTTTGAAAGGCGAGGTTGTGAGATCGATAACTGTGCTCCCCTTTGATTGATGAACAGGTCCAATATCTAGCATGAGTTCGACTTGCTTATCGTAATATGCTTCCACGTCTGCTTTTGATGAAGCTGGTTTCTTCCCAGCAGGGTTAACACTTGTAGTGGTGATGGGTTTACCGAACAGCTCTGGTAGCAGGCAAGAAATCTTATGATCAGGAACTCTGAATCCAACGGTGCCATTATCTGAGATCAATTGTGGGGCGAATTCATATTTACTCTTACATATAACTGTTAGAGCACCGGGCATGAAAGTTTCGATTAGTTCGAGTGCATTTTTGCTCAGGTCAGTGACCATTTCAAATAGTTGTGCTGTAGATGCCAGGAGGACAGATATGGGTGAATTTTCACGAGATTTGAGTGAATAGAGCATGTCCACAGCTACAGATGACGTGGCATCAGCACCCAGACCATATAGCGTGTCAGTGGGATATACAATGACCTTTCCCTGCCCTAAAACCCTCTGAATTTCAGCGGTTTGTTCGGCAGAAAATGGGTTACCACCACGACTGGGATTAATGATGTTCATGAAGCTGATTGGGCTTTTCTATCCCGGCGATCCAGATCTCTCCACCTACGGTGAAACCAGAAATATTGTTCGGGATACTTACGAATTTCTTGTTCCAGTTTGCTGGTCAGCATCTGAGTAAGGTCGTGCACCCATGCTTCAGTCATCTCCTGGGGACGTTCGTATTCGATTTCTTCAATTTTAATTTTGTAGCGTCCACGATGCTGGGTGCAGGCCAGGAAAACCAATTTAGGATTCGCCCGATAGGTCAATATTGCGGCTCCCCGTGGAGTGGAGGAAGGGATACCAAAAAAATCGACTTGAATCCCCTTCCTGCCTTTGTACTGATCACCCACTACAGCCAATCCGTAGGTTCGCTTTAAAGCCTCCTCAAAAGCCGGTATACCCGACCAGGAGTTTACGAGTTCCAATTGGTGATATTCACGGATCTTGGTTAAAAACCAATCAACAAGCGGATTTTTTTGAATGCGATAAATGGAGGCTGCTCCATCACCAAGACCTCCTACATAACGACCAGCCATTTCCCAGGACCCAAAGTGTCCTGTAAAATAAAGGATAGGCTCTTGGCTCGCTATGGAACCGAGGACATAATCATCTACACCAGGTGCATCTACTATAGAGCGCGCCTTGCGTTGGCTGATCATCCACAGTTTCAGAGTAGAAATAAACCCTTCTCCCCAGTGTAGATAACAAGCTCTGATCAGAGCTTCTATTTCAGATTCACCCAGATCAGGAAAAGCCCTGCGAATATTACGTGCAACAGTGGATTTACGCTTGGTGAGTAACTTATAGGCGATCCAGCCAAAACCTCGACCGAGACGCCAGGTAAGTGTCCAGGGTAAAACAAATAGAATCAGGTTGAATACCAACATAAGCAGGAATTCAAGTAAATATCTAAAGTATACCAATTTAAAAGTTGGCTTGTTTTTGGGAGCTGCCATAATCAGCCGGGATATCTATAACCGTGAGATGTCCTGGATGGTGATAAACAACACCAGCCCAAGCAGGAATAACATTCCAACCTGTTGAATAATCAATTTTACATTTAAGGGCAAAGGTCGACGAATGATGCCTTCAATACTGATGATGAGGAAATGTCCTCCATCAAGACCAGGTATGGGTAAAATATTTATGAAAGCCAGGTTCACGCTGATGATAGCCATAAAGTAAAAGACATCCAACCATCCACGGCGGGCCATATCTCCAGCCATTTTAGCGATCATAATGGGTCCGCCCACTTGATCCATGGAAGTGGCACCTGTTACCATGGACCAGAATCCACGTGCCATGAGCGTACCAAACATATAGGTGCTCCGGGCACCAAAAGAAATTGATTCGACAAAACCAAGATCTGTGTGTTCAGTAACTCGCCCGATGCCTATCATACCGATATCAATGTTACCTTCAGCAGTAGGTACAGTCTCTTTAACTACTGTGATTGAATCACTATAGCGAACGCCGTTTCTCAACCATTCAACAGAAATGGTCTTACCAGGTTGGTCATGCACAATCCCTGTCAATTCTTCCCACTCAGTCACGGATTGACCATTGATCATGACGATCTGATCATTTTCCATGATTCCAGCTTCTTCGGCAGGAAAAACTTCTCTGGCTTCAGTGCTTACCAATGAACCAACAAAAGTTCCCTCCACGGGATCTTCCATTCCGGTAGAATAAATGATGCCAGTAAAAATGACAAAAGCTAGCAGAGCATTCATAATGACACCACCAGAGATGGTCAATAACTGTTGCCAGCGCTTCTTACTGGTAAATTCCCACGGTTTTCCCGTAATTTCACCATCCATGGATTCGTCAATCATCCCCGACATCTTGACATAGCCACCGAAGGGGGTCCAACTCAGGGCATATTCAGTATCACCAGCCTTAGGATTTTTCCTGGGAATGCGAAACTCAACCGTCGTTGCATTGGCAATGCGTTGAATAAACCAGGGAATAAAAAGTTTGATCCACAAACCATCCACTTTGTTTTGCACGCTTAGGAACCGAGGAGGCATTCCAATGGAAAAACGTTCCACACGGATACCGACCATTCGCGCTACCAAAAAGTGACCAAGTTCATGTATTAAAATGAGGATACCCAGCGTAAAAATGGCTGCGGCTATTGTTATTAATGTATCAACTGAGAAGAAACCCATTTAGCTTCTTTAACTCCTTTTCATAAATGCCTGTGTCCATTGCTCCAAAGCTAAAATATCATCTAGATTTGGGTGTTCAAGGAAATCGTGGGCATCAATTGCTTTTATTATCAGTTCTGGGATTGCGTTAAAAGAGATTTCTCCATCCAGAAATCTGTAGACTGCTTCCTCATTGGCCACATTCAAGACCACGGGGACACTGCCCCCCTGCTCCAGTGCGTCAAAGGCCAATTGAATGCATTTGAATTTTTTCAGATCAGGTTCCTCAAAAGTAAGGGTGCCAATCTTTGCAAGATCAAGTTGTTCCCAATCCTGTTTGAGGTGGCGGGGATAGCTGAGAGCATACTGAATGGGAATTTTCATGTCAGGTATACCCAACTGCGCCTTCACAGATCCATCCAGAAATTCAACCATGGAATGGATAATGCTCTGGGGATGTACGACAATATCAATCTTTTCAGCAGGCAGATGAAAAAGCCAGCGTGCTTCAATAACCTCAAGCCCTTTGTTCATCATGGTAGCAGAATCGATGGTAATTTTGCGACCCATAGCCCAATTGGGATGTTTCAAGGCCTGAGCTACTGTAATATTGTCGAAGGATTCTGCGGGTAACGTGCGAAACGGACCACCAGATCCTGTAACAATGAGACGTTTTATATCCTGTGAGGATTCTCCGGTCAAACACTGCCATATGGCAGAATGCTCACTATCAACTGGATATAAATTGACTTTATGTTCTTTAAGCAGACCATTGATAAAATCACCTGCCATCACAAGGCTTTCCTTGTTTGAAAGCGCAATATCAACACCAGCTTGAATACTCTTAATCGTGGGCTCCATACCAGCACTTCCCACCAGACCATTTAACATGGTATCAACATCATCACGGGCTGCGAGTTCCAACAAGCCTGCTCGACCCTTAAGTACCTCCACACCAGGAAGGGCATTCTTGACTTTATCGTATTGGTCAGCATCACCAATTGAGACAGCACTGGGAGAAAATTCCAGGGCTTGTTCAATCAGTAGGTCCGCCTGAGAATGAGCAGATAGATATTTGAGACGATAGAGATCGGGATAACTACGGACCACATTGAGTGCATTGACGCCGATGCTGCCAGTTGCGCCAAGTACAGATATAAATTTGGTTTTACTGCCCATTTATTTCCGTTTTCCTATCATAAACTCGCTTCCAAGTACAATTCCTGGTCCACTTGAGTTGTAAGGTATCATAAGTGATACTCTCAATTGATCCACTATCAACCAACTAATATATGGTACACCCAGCAGTATTGTTTCATCATAATCAGGAATTCCATTACCATTTTCTACAACAAGATGGTGCATATCAATTAAGGCAATGAATCCAAGATTCAGCTTCTTCGATGCGTATCCATAAAGCCCATGGATGGAAACATCACGTTGTACATAGCCATCATCAAAAATAGAGTTCCATGAAAGTCCAATGGCTTGCCTGCGATGGACATTTTCCCCTTTAAATTCAACTTGAAGACCAGTTCCAACTGAAAAATTTGGGTTTGATCCTGGCCAAGGGGCGAACTGCACCCACAAATTGTAGCCTGGATTCGGGTAAAGACTCAGGCGTGCTGTCGGTATCCGTTGATATGAGCCGGAGTTAGTATGAATCTGAGATCCAGAGAAATGCACCCCAAAGAAGTGATCTGCCTCAGTGATATTGGGAAGATTTGTTACCAATGTGGCACTTTTAAGATCCTGTTTAAATGAGTTTGTATCGTCCCAAACAGGAAAATCATCTCCAGCACTCAGACGGAGACTAAACAACGCGATAAGGGTGATAAATAATAGAATCTTGCTAGCTGAAAATGACATAAGTCGAGTATTACAAAAAATGAAGGATATCCTTCAGGCCCATTAGCCTCGAATAATTCCTCGTGAACTCTCTTCAATAAAATCCAGGATATCCTGAACTTCAGTTGCGATATCGGTCTGTGCCTTGAGCTCTTTCACTGCCTGAGAAACATTCATGTGACTGCGATAGATTCTGGTGTAGGCATGCTTGATATGATTGATGGTTTCACTGGGGAAGCCACGTCGATGAAGACCAACAGAATTTAATCCATTATAGGTCAGAGGAATATTGGATGCCCGTATATACGGAGGCACATCCTTGGTAATTCTAAAGCCCCCTGCAATGAAAGCATGCTTCCCAATTTTTACAAACTGGTGAATTGGTACAGCTCCACCGATGATCACAAAGTCACCGACTTCAACGTGTCCACCCATGTTACAGGAATTAGCAATAATGACGTTGTCACCAATTTCACAATCATGACCAATATGGCAATAGGCCATAATGAGAACATTGTTGCCAATACTGGTTTTCCAACGATCTGTGGTTCCACGATGAATCGTACAATATTCACGGACGATTACATTGTCACCTAAAATGGTTTCAGTTTCTTCGTCAGCATACTTAAGGTCTTGAGGAATCTCTCCAACCACGGCACCATTGAATAAGCGACAGTTCTTGCCCAGAGTAGTCCGGGCGCCAACCAGTGCATGGGCTTTAATGATACAGCCATCACCAATAGTGACATTTTCTTCGATAATCGCATAGGGTCCAATGGTAACATTTTTCCCGATTTTTACATTATCAGGACTAATGAGAGCCGTTGGGTGAATGCGAGATTTCATAGTTTACCTATCTACAATGGAGGCCATAAGATCCGCCTCAACTACCAGCTTACCATCTACAAATCCCATACCCCTCAGTTTGGCTGAGCGGAGTCGAAATTTTAATAATTCAATTTCAAATATAATTTGATCGCCAGGTTCAATGAGCTTCCTGAATTTGACATTATTAATCGCGGAAAAGAATACCAGTTTGTTTTCTGGGTCATCTCCGGCATTTAAGAGCAGAGCACCTCCAGCCTGTGCCATCGCCTCAAGAGTTAAAACCCCGGGCATTACTGGCTTTCCGGGAAAATGTCCCTGAAAGAAAGGTTCATTCATGGTGACATTCTTGATGGCTGTAATTTTTTCTCCCGGTGTAAAATCGATTATACGATCTATGAGTAAGAAGGGATATCTATGGGGAAGAATCCGCATAATAGCTTCGGTATCAAATACAATTTGACGCTCGCGGGGGCGTCTTTGAAAACGTTTGGCAAGAATCTGTTTTTCATATTCCTTCTTGAGGAGACGTACCAATTCAACATTACTGGCATGACCACTTCTGGCAGCTGTAATGTGACCCTGGATGGGCATTCCTAGGAGGGCGAGATCACCAATCAAATCAAGAATCTTATGCCGAACAGGTTCAGTCTTTGAGCGTAATTCTTTGCCGTTCAAGATTCCGTTTTCACTCTGGATCAATTTTTCATCAATGTTGAATAATTTTTGTAAACGGTCTAGCTCTGACTCTTCAATTTTCCTATCAATCATCACCAATGCAGTATCGGCGGAGCCACCTTTGATTAGACCCTGTGCTTTGAGTTCTTCAACCTCATGGAGGAAACAGAAAGTGCGTGCAGGGGCAATCTGCTCCACAAAATCCTGTTCCAGCGAGTAGAAAGACATGTATTGAGTTCCCAGCGATTGCAACTTGTAATCGATCAGGAAGGTGACACGGAATTGATTTGAAGGGAGAGCATGAATATCGACGCCCTTGTCAGGATCAGAATAAGTGATCGTCTTATCAAGTACTAAATATTCCCTGGCTGCTTCCTGTTCTTCAAATCCAGCATCAAGCAGGATGTCCACAAAAGGGATGGCAGATCCATCCATCACTGGTGGTTCTTTATTATCCAATTCAATAAGAATATTGTCAATTTCAAGACCACTAATAGCAGCTAATACATGTTCTGTGGTATGAATCCGTGATCCATTATGCTCTAGAGTAGTCCCTCTCGATATATCAACGACGTGGTCAATATCCGCAGGAATGGGTTTCGCATTGGGAACATCCGTTCTTAAAAATCGAATACCGGTATTCTGAGCGGCAGGTTTAAATGTCATACGAGTTTTAACGCCTGTATGCAACCCTATACCTGCTATTGACACGGCTTTTTTAATGCTTCTTTGATTTTCTCGTCTATCCTGCATCTATTCCTATTCCTTCATTACCAGTCAGCGTTCACTTAGTCTTTATTTAGTTGTTTTTCAAGCATTTTAACGGTCTTGTACAACTCTGGTAATTTCTTCAATATTGCTTCAATTCTTAATTCATCTCTGTGCAGGCGAGCGGGAAAACCACTAACCATCGTCCCGTCAGGGATATCATGGGTCACACCGCCACGTGTGGCGATGGAAACGTCATTACCTACCTTTAGATGACCAATCACACCACTTTGGCCACCCATTTGAACTCGATCACCTAGATCAGTACTGCCTGCAATGGCAACCTGAGCAGTGAGAAAACAATTTTTTCCAATACGAACATTGTGAGCAATATGCACTTGATTGTCCAGCTTGGTACCATCGCCAATACTGGTTGGACCAATTGATCCTCGATCAATGGCACAATTTGCACCGATCTCTACGTCATCACCTAAAATGACATTTCCAGTTTGTGGGATTTTTTCAATCTGGCCAGCTTCTACGGCGAAGCCAAAGCCATCACTGCCAATCACAGCGCAACTATGAATGATACAATTCTGCCCTAGAAGAGATTCATTATAGAGGACCACATTTGGATAGAGATGGGACCCCTCACCAATTGTACAACCACTCCCGATTACAGTGTTTGCTTCTATGATAATATTCTCACCCAGCTTGACATCCTCTTCCACAACCACACCAGGTCCGATTTCAGCTGAATCAGGGACATTAACTGATGGATGAAGGATGGCAGATGGATGTACACCAGGACTAGCTAAGCGCGGCTTCTGATTTAACAGTTGCAATGCCTTAAGCATGGCTTGTTTAGGGTTAGCACTCCTTATGAGGTGTGGAAAATCAATTTCCAAATCTTCAGGAACGATGAGTGCCGCAGCCTGGGTGGTTTCTGCATATTTCAGATATTTAGGATTCGAAATAAAGGAGATTTCATCTGACGCGGCGACCTGGATCTCATTGAGTTTTGAGATCTCCACGCTCCCATCTCCCTCTAATCTGGCACCGAGAGCCTGCGCCAATTCACCTAGTTTTAAAGTCAAGGAAATGACTAACCCCTATTTCTGGAGTTCCTTTAAAACTTTTTCAGTGAGATCAAATTTTTCCTGTGCATAAAGAATGTTTCCAGCAACAACATCAAAGATGAAATCATATGCTCCATCTTCTCCGACTTTCTTGATAGCTGTATTAATTTTCTGCAATACAGGATCCGCCAGAGCTTGTTGTTTTTGATAAAACTCACCCTGAGGTCCAAGCTTTTGCACCTGGAACTGCTGAATTTCTTCAGCAAGGCGACGCATGTCATTTTCTTTAGCAGCACGATTATTTTCAGTCATCAGAAATTTCTGACGTTCATATTCCTGCTGCATACTGTCCAGCGAGGCAGCCATATCATAATACTGCTTTTCCAGTTTACGACCTTCGACTTCAAGTTTACTCTGTGCTTCGCGATATTCTTCAAACTGAGATAAAATGTACTCAGAGTTGATGTATCCGAATTTCTGACCGAAAGCTGCCAAGGACAGCGTTAATAATAGGATTAAACGAATCATACTTTTGTTCAAAATGGTATCTCCTTAACCAATATATCTTAAAATTGCTGACCGAAAATAAAGTGATATTCCGGTGATTTCCAGTCAGGTACTGGATCGTTGTCAAACCCCCAGCCGATATCAATACCCAACATACCAAGCGGTGGCATGATAACTCTTCCACCAAACCCTGCTGATCGTTTCAAATCAAAAAGGCTACTCGAATTAAAATTATCCCAAACATTACCGGCCTCTGCAAATCCAATTAAATACATCATGGGATTCGGTGAGAGGAGGAAGCGCATCTCAAGTGTGTACTTGAAGGATGCCATTCCACCAAAATAAGCATCACCTTCTAAAGTTCCAACAGATCGTTCAGCATAACCACGCAACGCGCTACCATAGATTAATCCGGCGCCGCCCATGAAAAAGTACTCATCATAGGGAATAATATGCGTGGAATCCTGATCAAAAGGTTCGAGAATACCACCTTCAAAATAGCTCCTCATAGCCAGCTTATCTTTCCAGAGAGGAGTGTACCACTCAAGGCTGGCTTTCTGCTTGAAGAAGCTTTCGTTACCACCGAGGAACTTTCCACTATAGATAGAATTCAGGGTCAACACTGATCCGCTGGTAGGAAATTCTGGAGCATTCCTGGAATCTCTAGTGATGGTCTGAGTCAGACTAATACCGGAGGTCTGTTCTAGATGAGCTGGGTTTACACGATCGAAAACACTCTGGTAATAAATCTTATCCAGATCATAACGATCAAGAGCTGCCCTGAAACTCCAGCGGCCACGAAAATAATTGTCAGGCCATTGAAATCGCCGCCCAAAAGTAACCGATCCTCCAGTTGTGTGAACATCATAGGGCGTAGAGTAACTCGATGAATAATTCAAATACGAAGTACTGGTTCCCTGACTGCGATCCTGATCGAACAGGCTGACACCCAACAGGTTAGGGGTATTGAATAGCCAGGGTTCTACAAAACTGATGGAAAGTGCTTCATAGCTATAAGCACGTTGAAAATTAAAGGAAACCTGTTGACCATTACCGCGAAAATTCGGGAACTGCAAACCAACGGTACCGATGAATCCGTCTCGTTCGCTATAACCTGCACTGGCTGTGGCGGTGCCAGTATTTTTTTCTTCAACTTCAAAGACCAGGTCAATTTCATCTTCATCATAAGGAATGACATCAGGCACAACATTCCCAAAATAATTAAGAATCATTACTTCACGTTGTGACCGCATGAGAGCGGTGCGACTAAAAAGATCGCCTGGAAATATCCTAAGCTCGCGGCGTATGACATTTTCTTTGGTTTTGTCATTTCCCACAATGTTGATATGGCGGATATGGACGGGACTCATCTCAGCAATCTCAAGTGTCAGCGCTACCGTATCAGCTGCTACGGGATACTCTATTGGATTGATCTGGCAATACAGATAGCCTTTATCCATGTAGGGGCTTCTCACACCAAGCTCAATAGCTTCCATGAGTTTTTCAGAGTTGTATTGATCACCACGTGAAATACCCAGGGCTGACAAAATATCTTCAGTCTCGAAGATTGTATTGCCAATAACTTTTACTTCACCGTATTTATACTTCTCTCCTTCATAGAGGTTGATATCGAAGTACATTTTTTTCAAATCTTCAGAATAATAGAGACTGTCACCGAGGATTTCAGCGTCACGATAACCGATGGAATGCATATACTCCTCAATAAGGCGCTCATCTGCCCGGAGATTATCAATTGAAAATTCAGCGTCTGCCCAAAATTTCCACCAACGCTCCTCTTTGATCATGTCCATTTTCTTTTTCAGCTTACGATCAGAGAGTTGGGTATTCCCTGTGAAACGAATTTCTCCCACCGAAACTTTTTTATTTTCAATAATCTCAAATTTTACACCGCGGGAATTCTCTTTCTCACCTTCGAAAGTACTGGGTTCGACTTCTGCTAGAAGGTATCCATCTTCATAATACAGATTCTGTATGATGCGTTGGCTTTCATAAACGATGAATGGGGTAAGTGCCTGACCTGGATGGAGGTTAAGGGCTTCATCAATTTCATCAGTCTTTAGCTTTTTATTTCCCTCCAAAACTACTTTATCAAGACGAGGATATTCTTCAACTGAAATAATTAAGAAGATGCCTTCAGGGGTTTCACGATCTGAAAGAATTTTAACATCAGAAAAGAGTCCCAGGCTCCACAATTGTTTGACACCTTCAGAAAAATCTTCCTGATTCGCCTCCATGCCGACACTTAGACCTGAGGCAGCGATGACAACAGCGGGAGTGGCTGTTTTTGTTCCAATTACATCAATACTTGCGATTTGAATTTTGATTGCCTGCTGCTGTCCCGATGCGAAGGATACCAACAGAATCAAGCTTACGATGTTTAAAATAATTTTTTTCATACTTAGACGAACGTGTTAGTGGTGTATTTGTTCACTAACTTGTCCATATCTACGCTCCCTTTTTTGATAATCGCGTATAGCTTCCAGAAAATCCTTACCTTCAAAAGCCGGCCAATAGACTGGTGTGACAAAAATTTCCGTGTAGGCAAGTTGCCACAACAAAAAATTACTCAGCCTGAATTCCCCGCTTGTCCGGATTAAAAGATCCGGATCTGAGATTTTTGAAGTATATAGATAGTTGGAGATGGTTTTATCATTAATATCTGAAACTTTCAGTGCTCCGTTCTCCACATCCGTTCCAATTGATTGAACGGCGGAGAGAATCTCCTGACGACTTCCATAATTCAGCGCCAGGTTCAAGTTTAGACCCGTATTTTTTGAGGTTTTTTCAATACCGGCCAACATACCGGCTCTGGGACCTTTCGGCATTGATTCAAGATCACCTATGACCGTAAGGCGAACATTATTGCGATGGAGGTCTTCCACTTCTTTAGTGATCGTGTCCAACAACAATTTCATGAGTGCTGAAACTTCGAGTTTGGGTCGCTTCCAATTTTCGCTGGAAAAAGTGTAAAGCGTCAGGGTCTCAAGGTCCAACTCACCTGCCAATTCTGTTATCTTACGAACTGATTTAACACCAGCCTTGTGGCCAAATATTCTTGGTTTGGATTTAGATTTAGCCCAACGACCATTCCCATCCATGATGATGGCAACATGTTTGGGGAGATTCCCATGAGTAAGCACTTCAGATTTTAATTGATCGAACTCAGCTGACATTTTTTTTAATTATTCCATACCTAATGCAATTCGACCCTCAGGACTGATCAATTCTGGATTCCAGCGGGGTTCCCAGACAATATCGACAACTGCTTCTTGCACACCCTCCAGAGCTTCAACTGCCTCCTTCACATTTTGTGATATAATGGTATGCATGGGACAGGCTGTTGCTGTAAGGGTCATTTTAATATTTACGTTACCATTGTCGATGCTCGTGCTATAGATCAAGCCCAGATCAACCAGATTAACTGGAATCTCAGGATCGTAGACCTTGCGCAATGCCTCAAGTATGGTGTTTTCACTAAGCATTAAATGGGTCAGTTGACCAAATTATGTAATTTGACAGCAACATCTCTAAACATCTGAGCTGCTTCTGATTCTGGTAGATGGATGACAAGCGGTTCACCATTTTCACCAGCTGTCATAATCTCTTCATTGAGTGGAATTTTTGCTAAGAGAGGTACGTTTAAGCGGTTACTCTCCTTGTCTCCACCACCTGCTGAGAATATTTGTGATACATGGCCACAGTTGGTACATACATGATAGGACATGTTTTCGATAATACCCAGAACAGGTGTATTCACCTTTTCAAACATGTTGGCGCCGCGTTCCACATCCTGCAAAGCAAGATCCTGAGGCGTTGTGACAATCACTGCACCTGTTAGAGCAACCTGCTGTACCAGTGTAAGTTGCACATCTCCTGTACCAGGAGGTAAATCCAGGATGAGATAATCCAGATCACCCCAATTCACATCAAAGAGAAATTGAGATACCATTTTGCTAACCATAGCTCCACGCCAGATCACTGGAGAACTGTCAGTTAGTAGAAAACCAAGTGACATGAGAGACATATCGTACTGTCTGACCGGTTGAAGTTTGTTGCCCTCCATCACCTTTGGTACTTCATGTATACCCATGGTAATAGGAAGACTTGGTCCGAATACATCTAGATCGAGTACACCAACACTATGTCCTTGCTTTTGCAGCGCAGCAGCCAGATTAGCAGCCACTGTAGATTTCCCAACGCCACCCTTACCACTTGCCACCGCAATGGTGTTTTTTACACCTGGAATTGATGGTGGGGCTGAGGGGGTTTCTGTACCTGGAGCAGGTTGTGCACTGGCTTGAATAATTTCGATACTGACTTTGTCGTAGCCACCCTCACGTAAAACCTTCTCAATATTTGCAAGAATCTCCTGTCGAACTTCTTCTTTTTCAGAAGAAAATTTGACTCCCAATTCCACAATTTTATCATTCTCTTTTACATTCTGGATAAGCCCAAAGGACACCACATCCTTATTAAAACCAGGGTACTTAACCTGCTGTAAAAGGGATTTAAGTTTATCTTCGCTCATTGTATTTTTATTCCTGTAACTTTCATAGCCCGCTAATATAGTTTTCATTTCACCAGATGCAGGAAAAATGATACATCTGTGAAGGAAAATTGACTTGTTTTTGATATAGGAGTGGGCTGGTGGTTATTTCTGAATTAATGTTAATATCAATTAAAAAGGTCTCCCCGTTGGGAGACCTTTTTAATTGATAAAGATTGGCTAAACGAAGGCTTAAATAATCAGCCTGTTAGTTTTGCATAGCGGGCCATAAGGACTTCATCAGATTCCTCAACACCCATTGGGATACAATCGACGGGGCATACTTCCACACATTGTGATTCGTCAAAATGACCTTTGCACTCTGTACAGAGTTCAGGATCTATTTCGTAGAACTCATCACCCTCAGAAATGGCATCGTTTGGACATTCTGGCTCGCAAGCACCGCAGTTAATACATTCATCAGTAATAATAAGAGACATGAAACCTCCTGTGATTTTCTATCTCAATTTATAGAGCTGCTTCCCATTATTGTGTGAAGCAACAATTAAGTTTTTATCCCTGTGTAGCTTCAAACACAGCTCCTGAATAAAAGCTTGTACATCAAGTCAATGAACGTGCAAATATGATTCTCACGGTAGCGATTCCCAAACATTATTTGATGACTTCAATGGCTTTCTTCACCTTTTTTTGAATTTTCATCCGGATTTAACCGGGATGGCTTATATTGTTCCACAAGGTGTCGCTCATTTGTTCAAATAGTATGTATTTCGACCAATCAAAAGAAGGATCAGAATGAAAATTGCCTATCTCGATGGAGTTCGACTCTATCGCGTTTTATATGCAGGTATTCAAAGTCTTCTCGATGAACAAGACTATCTGAATAAAATCAATGTTTTTCCTGTACCTGATGGAGATACTGGTACAAACATGGCTTTCACCCTGATGGGAGTAATTGAGCACATCCAACCCCACAATAGCTTGGCTTTAAATGAATTGAGTGGTGTGGTTGCAGAAGCATCACTAGATAGTGCACGTGGTAATTCAGGTGTGATCATGGCGCAGTTTTTCCAGGGATTAAGCCAGGGGCTGAAACCTTATTCCGCCGTCAATACCAGTCAGTTTTCACAAGCCACCCAAGTTGCTGTCGAGGAATCATATACAGCGCTAGTCAATCCGGTGGAAGGAACAATACTGTCAGTTATGCAGGCCTGGAGTGATAGCCTCGTTGAAGCTTCACGTACGAGTCCAGATTTTCAAAAAGTATGGAAAATCTCATTAGAAGCTGCCCAGATTGCCCTGGATTATACACCTGAGCAGCTCAAGGTATTGAAGGATGCAGGTGTTGTCGATGCAGCAGGTCGAGGATTTGTATGTATCCTGGAGGGGGTGATGAATTTCATGGACACGGGAGATGTCCGAAGATTACCATCCATTGAAACAGGCTTCGCTTCGGTTGCGCTGGAGATGGATGAGCTCACTGCGGATAATCTCGCGTTCCCATTTTGTACAGAATGTATTATTGCAGGTGAAAACATACCCCGAGATAAACTCAGCCAGACCATGAAACCTTTGGGTGATAGCATTGTCATAGCTGGCTCCAAACACAGGGCGAAAATTCATATTCATACTGATGACCCCGCCAATCTATTTGAAGTCTTATCGCAATTTGGAGAAATTCAGCAGCAAAAGGTTGATGATATGCGGGAGCAGAATAAAAGTGCTCGATCCGAACAAAGGATCGCACTGGTAGTAGACTCCACCTGTGATCTCCCACCGGATATCCTGGAAAAACACCATATTCATGTTGTGCCTGTCAGGCTGAATTTTGGAAAAGAGCAGTATATCGATCGGGTTACCATAACCAATGAAGAGTTTTATTCAAAACTTGCTCATTCCAAACATCACCCTCAGACATCACAACCTCCACCAGCTGACTTTAAAAGAATGTACCAATTTCTAGCCTCTCATTATGAGTCTGTCATCTCGCTACACCTGCCTGAGGTTCTGAGTGGTACTTTCCAGAATGCAACTGCTGCATTGGAGAAAGTTAATTTCAAGGAAAAAATCATCATTGATTCGCTCTCCATCTCAGCAGGAACAGGGGTAGTCGCTTTAGAAATTGCGCAAGCTATAGATCAGGGTTCAACTTTTCCTGAATTGATTGAACTCGCACATGAATCGATCAAAAAAACTGAAATTTTTATTGCTCTGAAAACATTAGATGCGGTTCAAAAGGGTGGCCGACTTAGTGTCAACAAAAGGCGCCTAATTGATTTTATGGCTCTCAATCTAGTGCTCGGGATCACTGAAGAAGGCTTTCTCAAGCCGCGTGGAGCCACATTCGGAAGGAAAAATATTTTTAAGAAATTTGAAAAGTTTGTACTTAAGAAGGCCAAGGACAGACCAATCAAGCGTATCGGCATCCTTCATGGGGTCAATCCAAACACAGCAGAATCCTTAAAGTTAGTATTTGAGAAGGTTTACCCCGATGCATATGTATTTGTTACAGATTTCTGTCCAGCACTTGGTGTTCATGCCGGGGTAGGGGCCATAGGTATCGCACTTCAATATAAATAGTTCCAGAGGTTATTTTGTGGGCTCAACTCAAGGTAGCTTAATTATATTTTACAAAAGTAAATAAAGGATCAGAAAATGATTGAACTTCTTGTACTCATTTTAATTGCCTACGTTGTTGGGTCTACACCTACCAGTATTATTGTCTCCAAGCTAAAGTACAATAAGGATATTCGGGAGCACGGATCAGGCAATGCTGGTGCCACCAATATATTTCGCACATTTGGCTGGAAACCAGCTCTTTTCGTTACGTTAGTGGATGTATTCAAGGGGTGGCTGCCAGCCTATGTGGCAGGTCATTTAAATTCTGATTCTATATTGTTCAATTCAAATCCTGATGCGTTGATGATAATTGCAGGTTTTGCTGCGGTCCTTGGCCACACTTATACAGTATTTGCAGGTTTCAAGGGTGGTAAGGGTGTGGGGACCCTGGCAGGCATGCTAATCGCTCTCTTCCCTATCGCACTGCCCATTTGTTTGCTTGTCTTCATCATCACATTGATTGCTACGGGAATGGTCTCTCTGGGGAGCATGCTGGCTTCAAGTGCGCTACCGGTAGTTCTATTCATCATCGAAGGAATCAATCCAGATTCTCAGATTTCCTTAACGTTGAGGATTTTTTCTCTGATTATTCCACTCTTTATCATTTTCACCCACCGCAGTAACATTAAGCGTATCATGGATGGAACTGAAAATAGATTTGAGAAGGCCAGGATTTTCAAGAAGAAGTCCGGCGAGTAAGGCTAAAGGGGGATAAAAGTTACTGTTTCTTTACAACGAATTTGATGGAAGAAACGAATTACCTACTATTTAAGATGTTAGATGTTAGATGTTAGGTGTTAGGTGTTAGGATTATAATCGGGAATCGAACTTTCTACTTTCTACTTTCTACTTTCTACAAAACAGTATCATTTCCCCCAGAAGGCATTCATTTTTTTCTTAACTGCTTCAATCTTCTTGATGTCAATTTTGGCCTGGGCAGAGAACGCACCCTTTGGTTCAATCCTAATAGATTCGTAATAGTCTTCCAATGCTGCATCATAATCAGTCCGATTATTCTTATATCTGGCCTGCCCCATTAAGAAATAGGGTAAGCCTGAATTCACATCATAATTAGCCGCTTTGCTATAGTCGCTAATGGCATCCCACAATCCTTTATGAGCACCTCGATCAAATTTTTTCTTTCCAGCCAGAATATGTGAGCAAAATTTATCCTTATTTGAACCATCAGCCAGTTCAGCGATCTGCACTGCAGCCTTTTTCCCTTCAGCCCAATTGTTGCCACCCATGGTACTTATAGCTCGGTCATACCACAAGTTAGTAGCCAAAGAGTTAAGTGAGTCTGCATCAAATCCAGCTTTGATGGCTGCTTTATAGTATTTTCCAGCAGTCACTCGTTTTCCGGCTTTAAATGCGCTTTCATAGGCAAGACGATACACTTTGCCATTGGCCTTACCGTCTGCAATTATGGTCTCATAATGAGACAGAGAGGCTGCATATTTTCCCTCTTCAAATAAGGCAATACCTGGCTTGACATTAGGTCCCATAAGACCTGCACAGCTCATCAGGAAGAAACCCAGGAGAAGGGTAGCTGCCCGGTTGTATGTGTTCATTGAAAGACTCATGCATACCTCAATTCTTGTTCTAAACAAAAGCGAGGCATTAAATCCTCGCTTCTAAAACTTTTAACATTTGGAATGTTAACTAATGCCAGGTCAAGCGTCCCATAAATTCAGAAACATCCATCTCTTCTTTATATAATTTTACCACATCACCTGCGTCAGCAGTAGCAGCAATGGATACTTCTTCCTTATACTGAACCTTTACGACCACACTCACTCGGTCAATGGCCGATTTCGTATTATATATGGCAGCTCCACTGGCAGCGTAAGAAACCAGGAGTGCTTCATCGAAACGGTTTCTACCAGATTTTACAATAACCAACAGTTGAAGAACTGTGTGTCCATCTTCTTCATAGGTTTTCATCTGGAAATCAGCATAATCAACTTCGTAGCGATAACTCTTAAATATTTTTAAAGCTTCTCTGTACATAGCCGAACTGGATTGGGCCATGCTCACTGAAGCAAGCAGTAACAGATTTAAAATAATTATAGTCAGTTTCTTGAAATTCACGATTTTCCTCCACTCAATAACAATTTACGATTGAGCAATATACGTTCTACTAAGTCCGAATCAAGCGATATGGACTACCTGGCCTATAATTTCGAGAGCTTTCAGAGAACAGGTTTGCCACCAACCATTATCTGATAAACCTGATTGCTGCCATAGAAGTAGGGTAATTGTTTATAATTTTTAGACTGCCAGAGTACGGCATCAGCACGATAACCTGGCGAGATAGAACCTGTTGTTTTCTCAATTCCCATAGATTTTGCTGCACCCAATGTCGCTGCCTGTAGCGCTTCCAGTGGTGTTAAATGCAAGTAGATTACCGCCAGGGTCATAACAAATGGCATGGACAGGCTCATATTGCTACCCGGGTTAAAATCAGTAGCTAATGCCACAGTGACACCTGCATCGAGAAGTTTCCTTGCAGGGGCCCAGGTATTGCTACCCAGAAAAAATGTTGTTCCTGGAAGTAAAGTAGCCACTGTGTCTGATCCGGCCAGAGCCGAAATCCCAGCATCTGATATTGCCATGAGATGATCGGCAGACAGTGCTCCTAGTTTTGCTGCTAATTCAGCTCCCCCACTCGAGACAAACTCATCTGCATGGAATTTTAACTGCATACCATGATCTCGGGCTGCGAGAAGAATTTTCTCCGTCTCCTCAGCAGTATAGACGCCTTCTTCACAGAAGACATCGCAGTATTGAGCCAGATTTTGTTCTGCAACTGCAGGGATCATGTCGTTGATGACCAGGTCAATATAGGTATCTCGCTCATTGCGATATTCATCGGGTATTTCGTGGGCACCCAGAAGCGTTGAGAAGGTCTGGAGATGTGTTTTTTTCGAAGCCGTTCGAATGGCACGGAGGGACTTGATTTCAGCTTCGGTGGATAAGCCATAGCCACTCTTACATTCGGCTGTGGTGGTTCCATGTCGGAGCATGAGACTCAGGCGAGTTTCAACCAGATTAGCCAGTTCTGATTCTGATATCTCACGTAACTTCCTCACAGAGTTACGTATGCCTCCCCCGGCTTCTGCAATTTCCTGATAGGTTTTACCTTGAGATCGCATCTCAAATTCTAACTCACGCGTTGCAGCAAAGGCTGGATGGGTATGAGAATCGATTAAACCTGGTGTCAGGAGCTGACCCTGGCCGTCCAGGAATTCTGGATCAGAGAAAGACTTTGGGCTATAGTCAGAGAATTGACCATTTTCAATCAGCCAGGTCCCTCCTTCACCCACTTCCATCGTACTTTGAACAGGGTTCCAGGTCACCCATTGACCAATATTAGTAATTCCTTTTACAGTCTTGTTACTCATAGCAGACCTATACAATTCAACCGTTGATCATGGGTATTTTAACACCTCGTTCATTGGCCACTTCGATGGCTCTAGCGTAACCAGCATCTGCATGTCTAGCAACACCCATTCCTGGATCTGTGGTGAGTACCCGTTGGAGCCGCTCATCCATTTCTTTGGTGCCATCTGCGAGGATGACCATACCGGCGTGAATCGCATATCCCATTCCAACTCCACCCCCATGGTGCACTGAAATCCAACTGGCACCACCTACAGCATTGACCAAAGCATTGAGAATGGGCCAATCTGCAACTGCATCAGAACCATCGATCATAGATTCCGTCTCTCGGTTTGGAGATGCAACTGATCCTGAATCCAAATGATCACGACCAATAACCAGGGGAGCTGAGATTTCACCCTTGCGAACCAATTCGTTCATGGCCAGACCGAGCTTAGCCCGTTCACCATAACCCAGCCAACAGATCCGGCTAGGTAGACCCTGAAATTCGATTTGTTCCTGAGCCATATCAATCCAGCGAATCAGTGCTTCATCTTCAGGAAACATTTCCTTAACCAATGCATCGGTCCGATAAATATCCTGTGGATCGCCAGAAAGAGCAACCCAGCGGAAGGGACCCTTCCCCTCACAAAATAGAGGTCTGATGTAGGCAGGTACAAAACCTGGGAAATCGAATGCATTCTTCACACCAGCATGTTCGGCTTGAGCACGAATATTATTTCCATAATCGAATACAATGGAGCCAGCTTTTTTGAATGACAGCATGGCTTGCACATGGCGAGCCATGGACTTATAGCTCATGGCAATATATTTTTCCGGGTCAGATTCACGTAAAGTATTAGCTTCTGAGAAGCTGATACCATGTGGATAGTAGCCCCTCAGTTCATCATGGGCAGAGGTTTGATCTGTCACCACATCGGGGATAAAGCCTCTGGAGATAAGCTCTGGCAACACATCAGCAGCATTGGCTTCCAGACCGATGCTGACTGCATGTTTATTCTTCTTGGCTTCATTTATCCATGATAGTGCTTCAGCAAGATTTTTTGTAGATTTATCCAGGTAACGTGTCTCTAATCGTCTTTGAATGCGAGACGGATCGATTTCAACCACAAGTGCAATACCATTATTCATAGTTACTGCCAGCGGTTGAGCTCCACCCATTCCTCCCAGACCTGCTGTGACAACAACTTTGCCAGTAAGATCAGATTGGTAATGCTGTTTGGCCAGGGAAGCCAGTGTTTCATAGGTTCCCTGCAGGATTCCCTGTGACCCAATATATATCCAGCTACCAGCTGTCATTTGCCCATACATCATTAAGCCCTTTTTATCGAGCTCGTTGAAATGCTCCCAGGTTGCCCATTTGGGAACCAGCATAGAATTGCTGATGAGGACGCGCGGTGCTTGTGTGTGGGTTTTAAATATAGCGACAGGTTTCCCTGATTGAATCATGAGGGTTTCATCGTTCTCAAGGATTTCCAGACTTTTTAAAATTGCGTCAAAAGATTCCCAATTACGAGCAGCTTTCCCATAGCCCCCGTACACAATCAATTCATCAGGATTTTCAGCAACATCGGGACTCAAATTGTGTTGTATCATGCGGTAAGCAGCTTCCTGGTGCCAACCTTTACAATGCAATTTGCTACCCATTGGCGGTGTGATCGTACGCCCCATACTGCCTCCTATTTTTTTAAGCTACGATGAATCTGATCGAAATATCGAGGATCCTTTTCATAAGTATCATAGGAAAATATGATAAGATTATTGAATCCTGCATCCCTTGAATGTGCAATTTTTGCTGCAGAAGTAAAACTATTTTGATTGTAGGTAGCGATACCCATGAAAATTTGATCAGTATTTAACTTCTCATTTTTCATCATGGTCATGCTGCGCTTGAAATCTGTTGCAGATTTTGCATAATTCATAGGAATTACAAAATCCATGCTACCAGAATTCAGCCAGGTTGGCCAATCTTGAAAAAATCGGGTTCTGGCAACCTCCGGGTTGGGTTTTACAGCAGCTGAGAACTTGATCGTAGGGCGAATACTTTTAATACTTCGGTTGATATTGCCAATAAAGGCCGTCAGTTCATTCCGTCTGAAATCGTTCCAGTACAGCCAGTATTTTTCTTTATCCTCAGGGTTGAGGCGGTACCAATAAGATCCCTTCCCGTTACCAAGCGTTATGGGATCAACATTGTATTGCATGAGGAATTTTTTTCGACCTGCACGATTATAGCCATAGTCTCGATCTTGAAAACGAACGTAGTCTAAATGAATACCATCAAGGTTATAATTCTGAACCAACTCATTGATGACAGCTAGTAGATGATTGTTCACATCATCATTCAGAGGAGATAAGTATACACCTTCCCTCCCATTGCGTCCATTCTGGGGAATAAATTCCAAATCTCCTTTGCCCCGACCATTGACTTCAACCCACTCAGGATATCTATTGATAATATGGTTCGGATCAGAGGGCATTTTGCGGGCAGACCATGAGAGATACATGTTCACCCAAGCATGAATTTTAATGCCATAGGAATGAGCCAGGGGGATAATATCCTGTAGGGGATCATAATCACCGCGAGGTAAGAGTGTTGAACGGGGAACGAGTTGGCTGTTGTAATACGCATCACCACGTCCCCGAACCTGGATAAACAGGTCGGTATAGCCATTTGAGGCTGCAAACTCAACCAGCTTGCGCACTTTTTGCGGTGAAGTTATGGAGTGGCGTACCACCCAGATACCCTGGACAGGCTTTGCTGACAGCAGGGCCGGCAAGGTAATTAAAACGAAAAAGGCAGGGATAATCCCTGCCTTTAGATATCTTAAAATCATCAAATTCTCAATGAAGAGTCAATGATCAGGATGTTTTCGATTCAGCTTCCGATTCCCCTGCTTCTTCTGCAGGAGATTCAGGAACTTCAACTTCTTCAGTAGCTACTTCGGGAACCTCTTCTGCAACTTCTTCAGTTGCAACTTCAACGGCTTCCTCTGCAGCGACTTCAACAGTTTCTTCAACTTCAGCCGGCACTTCTTCTGTGACTACTGGAGCTTTTTTAGCTTTTACCTTCGCTGTTGCTTTGACGACTTCACCAGAAGGGTCAAAATCAACAAGGGCTAGAATTGATACATGAGCTGCATCATTCTTGCGTTGTCCCAGCTTAATGATTCGAGTATAACCACCGTTACGATCAGCATATTGTGGAGCAATTTCATCAAAAAGAATTTTAACAACATCTTTGTGAGGAATCACTTTTAATACCATTCTACGAGAATGGAGATCCCCCTTCTTGGCCTTTGTAATCAACGTTTCAGCGAAACGACGAGCTTCAAGAGCCTTAGGGTGAGTGGTCCGAATCTGCTTGTGCAGGAACAGATTTGCCGCCATGTTAGCCAACATGGCTTTACGGTGGCTGGCCGTCCGGCCTAGTTTTCTACCATCTTTTCTATGTCGCATTTAATAAACCAGCCTATTCTTCGGACAAGTATTTATCGATGTCCATTCCAAAATGCAAACCAAGCTCAGCAAGTTTCTCGTTGAGCTCTGTAAGAGACTTCCGACCAAAATTCTTGTAGCGGAGCATCTCTTGTTCTTCCTTACTGACAAGATCTGAAATATTCTTGATCTCAGCAGCTTGGAGACAATTATAGGAACGTACAGATAATTCGAGTTCATCAATGCTGCGTTTAAGTTCATTGCGGATACGCAGAACTTCTTCGTCGATTTCTGACTCAGGCTCAGTAATGAGCTTGATATCTTCAGTAACAAAGATTCTTACATGATCAATCAACATCTTTGCAGCATAATTTGCAGCTTCTTGAGGGACAAGACTACCATCTGTCTCGATCATCAATTCCAACATTTCAAGATCTTCATCCTCAGCACCCTGAAGTTGGATAACATCGTAAGTAGCTTTTACAACTGGGGAGAAAATACTATCTATAAAGATGGTACCGATTGGATAGTCCGGTAGCTTGTTCTCATCTGCTGGAACATATCCACGACCTCTTTGGATTCTTAATTCCATGCTTATCTCAGCTTCGTCATTAAGCGTGGCGATATGATGGTCTGGATTCAGTATTTCAAACTGATCAATACCATTATTAATATCACCGGCAGTGAACATATGAGGTCCCTTGAGTGTCAA
Organism: Fidelibacterota bacterium; assembly: GCA_018650795.1. Classification (GTDB taxonomy): domain Bacteria; phylum Fidelibacterota; class UBA8477; order UBA8477; family JABMPR01; genus JABMPR01. The sequence continues at coordinate 1,760 of JABIFG010000118.1, read as the reverse complement.
CTGAACTTTATCAGGGTTTGATTCAAGAAGTTTGAATCGAACACCCTTCAGATTAAGAATCATGTCTGTGACATCTTCCTTAACCCCTTTGATAGTTGCAAACTCATGGAGAACATTGTCCATGCGAACGCTCGTAATTGCAGCTCCAGGCATCGAAGAGAGTAGAACACGACGTAAGCCATTACCTATAGTAACGCCATAGCCCCTCTCCAGTGGACCAACTATAAAAGTCTGTTGATTGTCACTGCCGCCTTCTTTAATCTTAAACGATGTAGGTATGTGAAAGTTAGGCATATTATCCTTTCTTCACTTTATTACTTGGAGTACAACTCAACGACGAGCTGCTCATTGTATTCATCATGAACCTGATCACGAACCGGGGCTTCAGCATAGATCCCCTCCATATTCGCTTTGTCTAATCTCAACCAGGGATGAGATCCCTCACCCTGGACGCGACGCATTGAATCATGGATAAGATCAAGCTTTTTGCTTTTTTCACGAACCTTGATAACGTCACCTGGTTTCATTTGAAAACTGGGGATATTAACTTTCTTGTTGTTCACAAGAAAATGTCCATGATTAACAAGCTGACGAGCCTGACGACGGGTCCTTGCAAAACCGAGACGATACACAGTATTGTCCAAACGGCTTTCGAGCATGACCACGAGATTGTGACCAGTGATACCTTTTTTCAGGTTTGATTTCTTGAAATAGTTTCTGAACTGTTTTTCAAGAACACCATAAAGGTATTTCATCTTTTGTTTTTCTTTTAGCTGTAAACCATACTCAGATGGTCTACGGCGATATGTCGGACCATGTTGACCCGGTGGGTAACTCTTAGTCGGAGCTGCGAATTTTGGAGACTCGAAAGCCTGAAATCCGAGGCGGCGACAAATCTTACCGCGTGGTCCATTAAAAAGTGCCATAGTTTATAATTCCTTAAACGCGACGTTTTTTAGATGGACGACAACCATTATGTGGAATGGGTGTGATGTCCTTGATTGCTGTAATTTCCAAACCTAAAGCGGCAATTGAACGGATAGCGGACTCACGACCACCACCTGGACCTTTGACGCGGATTTCAGCACGCTGTAATCCGGCATCCATGGCTTCTTTTGCTACTTTTTCTGCTGCAAGCGATGCAGCGAAAGGTGTGTTTTTACGTGAACCTTTAAAACCGGCAACACCGGCGCTGGCCCATGCAATCACATTACCGTTGCGATCAGTAATACTGATTATTGTATTATTAAAGCTGGCCTTGACATGTACAATGCCTTCCGGCTCAACTTTAACTTTTCTCTTTTTTCTGGATTTAGCTTGAGCTTTAGCCACTTACTATCTCCTAACCCTTTTTCTTGATTCCGACATTACGTTTGCGGCCTTTACGGGTACGAGCATTGTTCTTCGTATTCTGTCCCCGTACAGGTAATCCGCGACGATGTCTTAATCCGCGATAACATCCAATATCCATAAGGCGTTTGATATTCATCTGAGTTTCGTTTCTCAGTACACCCTCAACTCGGTATTCTTTGGTAATGACCTCACGAATATCTCTAACCTGATTTTCGTTTAGGTCCTGAACCCTCATCTCTGGATCTACGCCTGCCTTCTCACAAATCTGGCTGGCAAAATAATCACCAATACCAAAAATGTATGTCAGACCATATTGAAGCTGCTTGTTTCTGGGTAAGTCAACACCTGCTATACGTGCCAAGTGAGTACTCCTTAACCTTGTCTTTGCTTATGTTTAGGATTTTCGC
>JABIFG010000117.1 GCA_018650795.1 Fidelibacterota bacterium | reverse complement strand
ATAAGAAGTAGCAGTTGAATCACCGTCTTCGTAACCAATACAAAGATCAGAAAAGCCATCACCATTCAGATCAGCGCTTGTGCCACCTTGTCCAGCAGCGCCGCCAAATGACACGTAGTATGTACGGCCTGCGTTGGAGACCGAAGTATCCTGTGCATATACATCTGATTTTACCCAGGAGGCCGAGTCGGTCAGTGCATTCACACCATCCCATTCCCAGTGTGTTACACTAGAGAGGTAATTGTCACCACTAAATACATCTACTAAACCATCAGCGTCAAAATCACCAACTGCCATGCCACGAAAACCAGTTCCGGGGCCATCAATTGCATGAACATAGCTATTGTCCCAGTCCATGGCATCGGTAACACCATCGATAATCACGAATTTCTCTTGTCCATTACCAATAAACACTTCGGTTGATCCGTCACCATCAGCATCCCAAGCAGAAACTGCGTGTAAACCACCCAGCCAGTTTGGACTGCCATCAACGACATTCAGATTATATTCATCTGCGGTTCCTGTACCTTCAAAAATAAAGGCCTTATCCTGACTATAAGAAGAGAAAAATGCTTCTTCCATGCCGTCACCATCCAGATCAGAGGTTGCAACCTCATAGATACTGCTGACGTCACTGAGTGTATCAAGTACTTCTTCCGTCCATTGGGTAAAACCACCCAAAAAGCCACCATTTAATGAAAAAATCATCATGGCATCATTAGCTGCAGCATCGCTAAAGGCTCTAAAAGCCATGGCAACTTCTTGTTCGTTATCACCATCATAATCACCAACAGCGATGGCAGATGGTCTTGTGTTTGAACCCACCGATACGCCAAAATTATACGTGGCAGTAGGTGTACTTGGAAGGTCTGGACCTTCGAAGACCATGAAGCGGGTTGCGGATCCAGTTGGCGGGTTGCCGGTTCCGTATGGAACACCGACTAATATCTCAGCATTGCCATCACCATCTAAATCACCAACAGTGTGTGCTGGGAAGCTGGCTCCACCAGTGTACATTGTGGTATCCCAAAATGACCATGCAAGATCATATCCACCAGAAGCATTGGCTTCATACAACCATAGTGAAAAACCTGTGGGATATTCTATACCACCACCGTTTGGATTAGAGTTATCTGTTAAAACCAGGAATTCGAGATTTCCATCGGCATCAATATCCCATCCAGATGAAATTTCATCTGTAACAAGGACACCATCTGGACCATAGGGTGATCCTTCATGCACAGTAACCTCAAAATCTGTTGACCATCCATCACCCCATACTTCCTGGGCTGAGACGCTAAAGGCCATCAGACAGACGACAACGGAAATTAAAAGTAGCTTAGACTTCATACATTTCTCCTTTGTATTATATATATTCCTACGAATATAGTTTGAACCCTTTTCCATAGATACATTTTTATGGTTGGTTAGTTGAGATTATTTACTTACCTAGTTTCCGTTATAAATATCCGCAGCTATAGTTAATAATATAATTTTAAACAAACTTTCTATATACAGCATTAACAATATATTAGCACTCATACCTATTATTTCATTTATATCAAACAATGCTCTATTTACATTTCATGACAGTCTAACTCTCCTTTAAACTTGAACCTTCCTTACAATTAATTAGCGCTTTTGGTGGGCCATGCTGGCAGGGCGAAGATCGGCATTCTGAATAAACATACAACAGGATTATGGGTGAGTTGCTGACATAACTACGTGTCAGGTATTCGTGTGATATTGTTTTGCCAAATCTTATCTTATATGCGTATTTTCTGGAATTATTTATTCACATCCAGCGCCTGTTAAATAGATATTTGCCAAATATCTATTTATGTCTATTTCAGAGAGGAGTGTATTCTGCCAACATTTTACGAATTTTCGAACGAATGGATAGCCTTCCTGGTATTCTTCAGTATCATCATGGTTTTTATAGGTCTGGCTGAAATTGCGAGAAAAGTTTTCAAGCTCTCTCCAGAGCTTTCCAGAAAATTTGTCCATGTTATGGTCGGCATTCTCGTCTCTCTGGCCCCCTTCTTTCTCCACGCCAGTACACCAGTCATTGTCCTGGGGGTTATATTTACGATTCTAAATTATACAGCACTAAAGCAGGATAGTTTGAAAGGCATGCATACCACAGAAAGAGTGTCTTTTGGGACGGTTTACTTTCCAATCGCATTTACCCTGCTGGTTATCATGTTCTGGGAAAGGAATATTGTTCTGTTTGTAGTGTCAATGCTGATTCTAGCCTTCTCAGACACAGCAGCGACAGTGGTTGGCGAACGGATTAATTCGAAACATAAATTTATTCTATGGCATGATAAAAAGAGTTGGCCCGGTAGCATTGCCTTTTTTGTGATGACCTTTATTGTGGTTCTGTTTGCTTTTCCCGTATATTCAGGTTTGATGAACAATCACCCTCTACCCTTTATCCACCTGGTGACCATGGCCATATTTACTGCTTTTTTAGCCACTGTTGGTGAGGCTGTCTCCAAGCGCGGCAGTGATAACCTTACCCTGACTTTAACTGCGGCGCTGGGAATGGATCTTTATTTATCCTCGATGCAGGCAGAAACGCTTGCAGCTATGGGTGGCTGGGTTGTTTTCTCCATCATTTTGGGTTTTGGTGCCTTCAAACTGAAATCACTTTCTGTGAGTGGTGGTTTTGGTGCCTTCCTACTTGGTGTATTCATGTTTGGAATGGGAAGCTGGCATACCATGTTACCTCTCATCGCATTTTTTGTGCTTTCCAGTATTTTATCTAAAATTGCGGATAGACAATCCAAAAAGGATATCATCTCCTCTAAAGGTTCCCAGCGTGATATTGTTCAAGTCTACGCAAATGGCGGTATCCCGCTCATTTTTAGTATTGCATGGTATCTTAGCAACTACTCGATAGACTGGCTTTATTGGGCGTTTCTGGCCTCTCTGGCAAGTGCTACAGCTGACACATGGGAAACAGAGATCGGTAGTTTTAGCAAAACTCTGCCCCTGAATATTCTCTCCTGGAAAAGAGTTCCCAAAGGTTATTCAGGTGGGATTTCGTTACTGGGAACCTCAGGTGGAATATTAGGAGCTGCCATCATTGTCTCAATAGCTGTACTCATGGGATTTATTGAATGGAATTTGATGCTCGTCTTATTAATAATTATTGCAGGATTTCTGGGTAGCGTCATCGATAGCATTCTTGGTGCCAGCATCCAGGCCAAATTTGAATGTGAGGTTTGTGGGAAGAATACTGAGAGAGTCAACCATTGTCATGAAGAGACCAAACATGTATCAGGCATCTTATGGCTGGATAACGATTGGGTTAATGTGGCTGGTTCTCTATCTGGTGGGCTGATTTTTATAGCTGTGTATTTTCTTTTTCTCTAGATAAAAAAAGCACCCGAATTAATTCGGGTGCTTTTAAGAGATACAAATTATCCATACGGTCCTACTTCAGTAGCAGCATCCGCTTGGCTTGTGTACCTAATTCAGTCTTCAGTACAACCATATAAACTCCAGCCGCATAATCGCTTCCATTAAAACGCATGGTATGCTTACCAGCAAGAAGGTTGTCATTAACCAGTACTTCCAACTCCCTGCCCCGAATATCAAAGATGGAAATTTGAGTCTGCATATTGGCAGGCAGGTCAAAACTAATTACCGTCTCCGGGTTAAAGGGATTGGGATAATTCTGATAAAGGCTCACTTCAGAGGGTAGCTGTGTCTCGATGGAACGATCAATGAAAACGCCAGGCATCTTTTTGACAGCGCGAAGTTCATCAAAATGAATTTGTCCACTGCCATCACCTGATTCTTCGTCGTAAGACAATTGAAAACTATCAATACGATAACCACTTCCATCAAGTAATTCGTTACCAATCCAGATGCCTACTTGTTCAGGATCGGTGAGATCCCATTCCAGTAGCCTCCAACCTTCCCAATCAACCACATGATAGATGGATACTTCATGATTGGGCCAGGAAACACCAATTTTTTCATCTAACGCAAAACGCAGCCGGTTTCCGCTGGCATCTCCATAAACAAAGCATTGCAAAATATATGAATTATCAAAGACAATGTCCCGTGCTGCCCCACCAGAAAGATATTCTCTGATCATATAGGGACCGTCTCCCCCATCATATTCAGGATCCCAGGCATATTTCAGATAAGCTGATTTTTTCCTTGAATTATAATCGTAGGAGGCTGGCAAATAGACAGCACTTGTATAATTAAACTCAGTTTGAGATCCGAGAATTCCAGCTGTTGTACCACTATAACCAGGATCCGCCCAGGACCCCATCGTTCCGCGCAAATCATCGATAAGAATCGATTCAGTATAATGTCTTAGCTGAGTGACAAAGCTGACGATCACTTCTTCATCAAGTTCGTTGCCTGCGGTATCAGTAATAGTTGTGTCAAGATGGAGTGAGTAGGTCTCACCGGCAGTCAACGGCTCTTCTGCGCGAACATCAATGATAGATCTGAATTCATTTGAAGAGTGCACTGGATCGGCCTCAACCTGCTGAGTTCCAAGCCACAAAGTCACACTGGTTTCATTCACCGTCACCGGATCCAGCAATTCATCAAATGTGAAGCTGACAACACCCATGACATCAAATGAATCTGCACCAGCAGCTGCATCTGGATACATCGATCTAATTTCCGGTCCAGTCACATCCACGCCATGGGTTGTGAAGCTGACTGAATAAGCATCTCCGGCGACACCGTCACCATTACCATCCAGCTGGACATCGTTGATATCCACGGCTGTTTCAGCTATGGTCATGGTATAGGTCGTGCCAAATTCGTAGCTACCATCAACATAAAGTCTAAGTCGATGATCTTCAGAACTCCAGACATAATCTTCTATGCTTACCGCTGGTGAAAAGATAATGGCTGAATCAACACTCGTGGTGTTCATCGTCTTTGTGAACATGATATCAATGATGGAAACCACGCTTACGGTATCTGCTTCCATTGGATCAATACTCTCAACTCTTGGCGCATAGGATGGTAAAACATCAGAAACTACGCTAGCTGAGCTAAGTGATTCATTCCAGTAACGATCAAGCATGGTAGTTGCATAATAATATTCCGCGTTATGATCCTGAGTTCCATCAAAGGCATCCACGATCGTGTAGCCGGCCTGCCCAAAATGGACATCGATGATGGTCGATTGGTCCTGATCAATACTATTCACAGCATCGCGGTAGACCACAAACCATTGATCCTCCGCCAAACCTGCTGGTGTTGTAATATCAAGCTGAACATTGAGTTCATCTAACTGAGTCAGGCTAATGGCTGGTGTTGCTGGCGTAGCATCTACAATGAGTCCTGTATCGCGGACTTTGGTCTTTTTAGAAAACATGCCGATTCCTGCAGCCTCGAAGTAATCAAAATCTCTCCAACTGCCATAGCTGAAAAATTGAAAACCATCTACCCAGTTAACATTTCTCACGGCATTAACTATACCGACATGATTGCTCCATGCATCCTCCAGCAAATATGATCCAGGACCAGCAGTATACAGGCGACCCGCATTAATTCCTGGCTGGATATATTCGCTCCAGCAATCGGGACAGCTGCCCTGTAACATCCCGATGAATGAGACTGAGGTCAACCAGTGATAATGCATGGGTGTAAGTTGATCGATACTACCCTCATTAAACCATTTGGCGGCATCCTGATAGACGATGTTGTAGCCGTTCCAGCCACTCCAATTGTACTTTCCAAGGGCAGCTACAGATAGACGAACCCAGGGTTTCTGGGTTTGAATGGAATCGTGGAGTGATTCCACAAAAGTAGTTACTGAGGTTCTCCAAAATTCTGGCCAGCTGGCATAACCCGCTGGGATACCACCGCTATAGGGATGGTCAACATCATAAAGATAACGACCCGATTGAGGATCTAGCAAATTCAATAACATCGCCTCATTGGGTACTTGATCAAGTTGGCTGATCTCTTCTATTGGATCGAGGGCCTGCTGACGCAGAGCCAAATCGCTATATTCGTTCCAACGCACATAGTCGAGATGGATTCCATCGATATCGTAATTATTTACAATTTCCATAGCGACATCAACGAGATAATCTCGAACTTCGGGCAACCCTGGTGAAAGAGCACGTGACGAGGGCATCGCTATATTGCTCTGATCTCGGCAGACCCATTCTGGATGGTCCCCAGCCGGGGTTCCAGGAGCAGTCGAAGCAGCTTGAAACGTATTAAACCAGGCATGCAGCTCAAGGCCACGTGAGTGAGCTTGCTCAATGGCATACTCTAATGGATCATATCCCGGATCAGAGCCCCCTGCGTAATATCCCCATGGTTCAAATGATGAATTATAGTAGGCAGTTCCACCCTGACGGGCCTGCCATAGAACAGCATTCATGTTGGCATCAACATGGTTGTCTAAAATTTGTCGTACACGAGCTTGGTTCTGTGCGATTGTGCTGCCTGAACTGATATGTTCCCAGGTGATTACCCAGGTTGCTCGCCACTCATCATTTGTCGTCTGTGCCACGATTTGCTGCCCTAAAAGCAGAATGGTCGCGATGGCAATTAATTTTTTTTTCATTTGGGACTCCAATATTTTCACTCAACAATTTACATGCATTAAGTTGAAAAAATATGGTACTTAAAAATAACGAAAAAAAAGGGGCTGAATTAACAGCCCCTTCTTCAAACAATAACGGCTAATTACTTAACCAAAGTCATGCTTTGAGTATACATGGCTCCATTAGCAGTAAATTTAGCGATATACACACCAGCTGCAAAGTCAGCAGCATTAAATGTGAATGTATGTTCGCCAGCTGAGAGATAGTTGTTGTTCAATACAGCAACTTCAGCTCCGCGCATATCGTAGATGCGAAGATCTGCTACGCCACCATCCTTCATCACAACATCAAGCTTTGTGCTTGGGTTGAAGGGATTTGGATAGTTAGCTTTAAGAGCATAGCCACTGATCATTGTACCTGTATGTGACCACACGCCAGCAACATCTTTTTCAATCTTGTAGATAGCATCGTTATCCCAGCTATTGTAATATGTTACATAAGCAGTGTTGCCATCAGCGGCAAAGTCAATACCACGGGGTTTGATACCCATAGCAACGTGGGATGCACCAATAATAAAGCTGTCTACCATAGTTTCAGTAGTAGGGTCAAAAGCATAAAAAGCGCAATTTGTAAAAGCTGCACCAGCTGTGTTACCTACCCAGAGACGACCAGCTGGATCCCAGCCTGTAGCCTCTACGGAGAGACCTGGAAATAAGGAATCGACATCAGCTGTGAAATCACCATAGACATCGCCTGAACTACTGTTAAAACGTACGAGTCCAAAAGCACCTGTGAAGTTACAGTGATATACTGCACTTCCGTCTGAGGCAACTTCAATAGTACGTGAGTAGCCACCGAGCACGTCAGCAGGTACCAAGTCATCTATCAATTCCCAATCTGGATCAAAAGCCTTGATTGCTCCAACACTGGCAACAACAGCGTTACAGTACATGTTACCATCAGCGTCAACAGCAGCAGCCGTAATGGACTCACCATCCCACGGGCTATCATCTGGATCAGCCGTTGGGAAAGGAGTTAATTTATCCATACCTTCACCAGTTAAGTGGTTTATGCGATAATACATACACCATGAGCCAGCGATAATATCACCATTATGGTCAGTTCTCAGACCACGATTTGAATTCCAAAGCGTATCATTCACACCATCAACCGACAATTCAGTGATTGGTGAAAAACTGGCTGGAGTTCCATCAGGATTGAATACATAGATTGCACGAACGTTTTGTGCATCATCCGCAGTACCACTGCCAGTATCCACCATGACTGTTTCTGAGCTGTAATAAGATGTGTACCAGATCTTACCGGCACCATCTACGGCCATTCCCTGTCCATATGCTGGTAATGTATCAGCGTCTGCTGTACCTAATCCACCGGTCCAACCACCCCAATATTGGCCATATGCTGTAAAAGCAAATAGACAAAGAATTAACATCATAGTTACCGTTCTCTTCATGTAATACCTCCTAGTTTTGTATAGCCAAACATTTCTGATGTTTAGCACATGAATTGAGTTACTGTTTTTTTTCTAATTGCGCCCATAATATAGCGCACTCGTTAAAGATTGTGCAATGCGAAACGCCCCTGTTGGCAAGTCATCAGTAGAGGCTACCATTGTGCGTACACAATAGATATAATTACTGTTACCCCAGGTTAAACTTGTTGCCGGAGAGGTTAGGACAGCATTATAAAATGGTTCCACACTCTGCGTCCCAAAATTAATATTAATAATAGCTGGTCCAGTGCCCTCGCTCACACCGATATAGAAAAGCCCATCGGAATTCACGATCATGCTAAGGATATTCTGTTCTTCGGAATACTCATAATCAGCCCAATCGTAGACCAATTCCCTTGGTCCCAACTCATCTCCAGCTAAAATTTCGTGACGCCAGATTGCCTGAGTGACTGTCACTGCAGTGTCATCTCCATCATAAACACCTGCAACGTAAACATAGCCATCGTAAACCCGCAAACTTGTGTAGATGTACTCATCGGAAAAGGCGACACCTCGATTTGTCTCAGCAGTTACATCAACAAAATACAAAGAATCATTTTTACCACCGCAATAGATGTTCTGATCTACATTGAAATCAAAACAGGCTATTTTTGAACCGACCCTGTGCCAGCGATCTGCAGCGCCGCCTGCAACGTCAATGCGGTAAACATAGGGATTATTTCTGGCAAAATAGGCGTTTCCACCAGGACCAATTTTCAAGTCATTGGTGACAGAGCTTAAGCCAGTACCAAACTCTGACCGGACACCCAGCGTATCCAGCTTGTACAAGATTTTATCACCAGCCGCTACATAAACGTTCTCATCGGCATCAACGGCAATAGCATTTGGGAGCTTTTCAGGTTTTTCTCCGATGAATCCGCCCCACTCAATCACAGCACGCTCAATGCTAAAATCCTGGGCATAGACTGCACCAGCGTAGGCACCTTGAACGGCGACCATTACCTGGACAGCGCTAATCGCATTTAAAGCAGCGTCAGTTATCACAACGGGCATGGTTACAACCAATTGGGCTGCTGTAGAAAGGTCCATATCAATTTCAGCAACAACACCATTGAAAGTGACCTGATTCTGTGTGAGTGTGGGTGAGAAATTCTCCCCGTTAATGGTTACTACGGTGAGACCATCATAGGCCACATCCGCAGGATCCATAGAAGTGATTACTGGTGCTGCTCCACCCTCATCATTTGGATCCCAGACAGGATCAGGATAATCGTCGTATTCACAGCCAATACCCCCAATGAGAACGAGGCCAACGATTAAGCAACTGAATAAATTTTGTATTCTCATAATATTAAATCTCCAAATCCTACACAGACCATTTGTCTAATATGTAAATCTTACGGTTATCATCTGAACTTCGTCCAGTATTCCGAAAGGTATATACGCGTAATCAACACCCAAACCAAAACGTGAGACGCCAAAGCCAAAGGAAGAAGCTCTCTCATCGCGATTGTTCAGGTACCCATATCTAAAATAGAGCATATCCAAAAGTTTATATTCCAAACCAACATTCAGATACTCAGGATAGGATCGTGAATGAACTGCATCCACACTCATCAATAAAGAGTGAGCATTAGAAAAATTTGGAATCAGATCGATCAAATCCATGGACAATCCCATAGTAAATGTGAGTGGCAATTGAAAATTTTCTTCCAGATAAGCCACTTCGTTGGAAAAATTTCTCACATTCATTCCAAAGGAAATTCCTTTGAATCCTGTATTGAATAAGGTTCCAAAATCAAATGCGATGGCCGAGGTAGAAAACTTCTGAACGGAAAGGCTATCTTCAACATCTGCCTGGGTCGGGTGAATTTCCACAACGGCACCACCCAATTGCTGGGCAGCATACTTAACCTGAGAGCCAATGGAGAATCTATCAGATAAGTTAACTGCATAACCAAACCCCAGACTGAGGGCAGATGGTTGGATGGTATGTGTTTCAATCCAGCCAGGTTCGTGACCCCAAACCATGGTGCCCTGCATATCCCCATAGTTCACAGATTGAGCCGTAAATCCAAACACTCCATACCTATTCTGGGCGGGATTGAAGGCCAGACTCAATGTGGTATGATTGATATCTGCAATCCAGGTGTTCTTACTGGCTACGATATCAACTCTACCTTCCATTTTGGCCATACCGGCAGGATTAAAAAAGAGAGAACTCGATCCGTAAGGTATGGTGGTCATGGCGCCTGCAAGAGCAGCTCCTCTAGCATCAGAGATGACACTGAGGAACTGAAAACCTGTTTGGGCCAGTTTTGTAAATTCTGCAAACGCCGTACTTGAAAGAAGCAGGGTCATTAGAATTGCTAGTAGTTTGTTCTTCATAATCATCATGTCCCTTAGCGATTGATCATTTTATTGTTCGCGCATAAGGACGACGCGAAAATCATCCAATGTGGTGGCTTCCATGCGAGCTAACTCAAACAAATAAGTACCAGCTGCAAGTTCAAACTCGTATCTGCCTTTAATAACTGGTACTGGACCAGGTAAACTGTATAAGCTGGCCACCAATTCGGGAGTCATATCATCTGATTCCAACTCAACTCTCAGCATGCTTCCTGAATTTTCTTCAAAAATACTGGGTTGAGCATGGTGGTTTAGGTAAATGACATAGGTTCCAGCACTCGTAGCAGACAATAAACGAAATGACAGGCTGTCAGCTGAGAGCCTAGTGACAAATGCTGTATCGTTCACTGCAAAAGGTCCACGTCCTGCAGTTCCCAAAGCATTATAAATATCGATAAGCTCTAACCCGCTGGTATCGACTGCCATGATTATGGTATCAGTGCCTCCTCCAACAAGACGAACGCCCAGATTGGTTCCATCATCATAAATGGCAGCACTTCTCATTAGCAAACTATTTTCGAGGGTGTCTGCCATGGAAGAAACAGCGGCTTCATCCAGAGCGCTTAACTCATATTTTTCGTCATCGAAATCTTCACAGGTAATGAATACCAGACTAACAATTAGTAAGCCAATCACACCCTTTAAATATTGATTCCACTTCATCATTTCTAAAAATCCTCCGTTGGGTCCAATCACCCTTAGCGAATGACTACAAATTTTTTGATTGCTTTATCACCATCTGGTGTCTCAAATGTTGCAATATAGACACCACTCACGATAATCTGGCGAGATGAGGTCATAAGATTCCAACTTGCAACACCACTCCCCTCATGTTCATAAGTATAAATCTTATCCCCGCGTTCGGTGAAGATATTGATCTCACAAGCGCTGGGCAAATTCCAGAATTTGATACTGTTCTGCTCACCCACATACTGGAGTGTATTATTTGAGATCACATATGGATTTGGAACAATAACCACATTATCAATATTCTCTGCTGGTGGTTTCAGCATTGATGCGCCCTTATTGGTTCTGGTATAGAAAGGGCTACTGTGTAAAGCTGTACCTGGTTCAAGTACATTAGTTGTTCCATCATCGTAGGAAACGATGTAATAGAAATACAACTGACCGCGCTCAGCAGACATATCTGAATATTCATGTGCAAGTGAACCGTCTGATTCATTCAAATCAGCTATTTCGTAGTATGTTGAGTCATACTGACCCTTGGCACGGTATAGCTTGTATCCTTCAAAATTTGCATGTGTTAAGGAGGCATTCTCAGACCAGGTCAAGAATATCCTGTTGCCTTGAGAAGTCACTTCAAAGGATTGTGGTGGATCTGGAGGTGTCATGCTACCCATATCCAGACCATTCTTATACAGGAATCTAGCTCGACGGAAGCTTTCCATAAGACTATCACGACCTGTATATACCCATGAATTCTTATACTCAGTTGCATCAGAAACGCTAGCGAGTGTTTTACTTGATCCATCAGGCATTTCAGCTGTTGGTGTTTCACCTAAAGCAACATGACGAAACCAGGTATTACCAACTTTTTGATTCATCTCACGACTTAATCCAGCCGCAGCTTCAGCTACCACAATACGAACTGTATCGCCAGGAGCCATGGTATATGGCCCAAAGGACCAAGTCTGAGAATAGCCACCTGCAACGGAAAATTGATCTGGGAACTGGTTTTGTGATTTTACCTGTTCAGCATGATTTAGAGGCTCATGACCGGCAGCCACGAATTGAGTATAGCCTCTCTCCATTCGAGCACTACTGAATTGATTGTTGTTTACCGTTTCAGCATCATTGGATTCAATTTTTTGAGTGGTGGTTGGTTGGTAGACATTGTCTGAATTATCGCTGGTAGACATATCGGCATGTAAGACTACAGCACCCATGAATTGAGAAGCACCCAACATACCATCAGCCAGCCAGCCTTGATAATTCGGCGATCCGATATTATCATAACTCAATGTGGAATGACGTCCATGCCAACTGTAATAAGCGCGCATCGATTCATTGTCATAGTCGAATTCATCTATGCCCATGCGCCCGTATTCGTCGGCGAACATTGAAGTTGTCACTGGATTGTCTGGATCCTCGCCGATAACGCTGTTCATGGTATTCATACCCCAGCGACAATTTTGAGGAGTTCCCCAGCCTCTGCGGCCACGCCAATCAATAACTGAACCTTCAACAGTACCTTCGCCGGCTACAGCATTACGGAACTGCCAGTGAAAATATACACCTTCAAGGGTGTTGTCATGGGAGATAGTTTCATCCAGACTAACTACGCCAGTATTTACAAAGGTGTATTCATATATGAAGAAATTGTCATAATACTGCTGACTGAAGGCATATATATTTCTATCGAATGAAATTCCAGTTGAAGTGTTGACAGAATTGTAAATCTGGCGATCAGCCTTTTGAAATACATCATAACCACCTTCATCAACAAGATCATCCCAATCCAGGTCTGAAGCCAGCTCTCCATCCACGATAATGGTTGGAGCTGCAAATTTTCCAGTCATCCCAAAAGCTGAGGGCATGAATTCATTGGCTGCGATTTCAGGACGTGGACGTGGTCCACAATGGGCAATCTTATATTCAAAAGTTGCATTGGCTACGGGATCTTCATAGTTAGCGACAGCAATCCACATGCCTTTGGCGGCCTGCATATCCTGATGATCGTAAAATGCGTTCCAGCGCATTCCAAACTGCTGTTCGGAACCAACATCTTCTTCCGGTTCTGATCCAATGGCCTGATAGAAGTTGTGTAAGCTGCCTACCTTGATCCACCGGAATTCAGCGGCAAAGTTCAGGCTTACAAATGCAAGGATCAGTACGAGCATCACCAAACTTGATGAGCTGCCGATCTTGATTCTTGATAGATTTCGTTTCATTTGAATTCCTTGAATAATTCTCAATACAGTTGAATTAGAAATTATACGAGAGCTTTATACCCATGAAAATATCACGTGGCGCAAGAAACATGAGTGATTCATTGGGTGGATTGTAAATATAGGCTTTGTCGTCAATTACTTTCTGGACTGTAGCATCATTGACCTGGCTCCAGTCATTGTCAGTTGCTGAATAACTCATGTACATGTTCTCTTCTTCGATCCAGTAGTATATATTCTCAATACCACCCAGAGCAGATCCATCTTCAGCATAAGCGGAATATTGAAAATCCATGGCCTGATAATCGATGTCCAGAGGTCTATAATCACCTAAGCGATCATCACCACTGATATGGTTGAAACCAAGTTCATCGTAAACTTCTTCACCAAAATGAAGTGACTCTTTGTAGTCAACATAATTTTGGCCAGTGGCCATTGAAGCTGTTGAAAAGTGTTTGAAATTAAAGAGGTTGAATGCTTCAGCCAGGAAGGTGATATTCACGTTTCCCATGTGATAGGTCTTGGAAAGCTTGCCATTAACGTTGTATGTATCTTTCCAGCGTACATTGTTATCTATACCGGCAACATTTCCATATGTGGCAAAGGCACCCGCTTTCCAACTGCCATTAAATGAGGCGTGCCAATCACTAAGAATTTTATCCCCTGCAATGGTGGGTCCGAAGTGATTAGGTGTATGGAAAGAGAGGTTGAAGTTCGCACGGGGTCGTGGTAAGGGTTTGTATTGCGTTTGTCTGGCATAATTAGCTTCTTCTTCACGCTGATCTGCCGGATTTAGGAAAAAATTACGCACACCGAATCGTCCCGAGCTATAAATGGCATAAGTATAGTTAGCAAAAGCAGTAATCCATTCTCCCCGACTCTTCCGCACGTCAATCTCAAGCCCACGAATATCCTGGTAGAAGATGGCTGCATAACGGGAATAGTCCACTGTGTTACTTTCAAAACCGATGGTTGAGGATTGATCCGATTTATCCTTGTAATAGGCCGAAATGTGAATCAGGTACTGGTCGAACAATGAATGGTCGTATCCCAGTTCAAAAGACACTGTCTTCTCCATGGGAAGTTCGGGATCACCAAAGGTTGACATTTCCCCGCCTGTTACCCGACGTACGCCAAAGAGTTCATCCGGACTAAACTTCTGGCGCATATGACCATAATTAAAATACAATTTTGAGTTTATAGAGATGGGATGCGAAATACCAATTCTAGGGAGGAAAGTCAGCGTACCCTTGGCCTTTTTTGTGGGGATATCATCCTCGATACCATCGCTATAATTCGAAGAGAAAAAGACGTCATCATAATCATCCACATCGTACCACTCTGTATTGGGGTCGAAGTATTCAGCGCGCACACCGATGGAGGCAATCCAACCATCAAACTCAAGTTTATCTTGAACATAGATGCCCATTTGATAGGGGCTGCGCTCCCAGGTACTATATGGTCTACCTACTGGTAAAACAGGATTTATGGCGCCGTAATTCATGTTATAGTTAAAATATTCAAACTGAACACCAGTCTTAATTTGATTATGCTGATTGACCTGGTTGGTGTAATCGAGTTTGGCCTTGAATCGTGATGTACTTGAGGTATCTCTGGAGTTACTCTTAAGTCCCATTGAGAATATGCCAGCTACAGATGCTGAAGTACCATCATCAAATCCAAATGGTCCTTCATCTGTTAAAAATTCATCAGCTCCAGGAAATATATCATACAGGGTCGTATCACGCCGCTCTCCAGGATTAGTATCGTAACTTGTTTTCGAATACTCAACGATACCCTCGTAATAAGAATTGGTATTAATAAGGGTGGTAAGCTTCGCAGAATACAAATTGGTATTGATATCTGTTAGACAATAGTAGTCAGGATATAGAAGCTTCCATGATTGTTGAGAATTGGTACCAAATACACTGGCAATGCCCCATATACTGCTAAAAATATCTGGCTGCCCCGTACCACTTGATGTGGATGCGGTAACCCCTTTCCTTAAGGCAGTAACGGATAGCTTGCTTTTGGTATTAATGTCTGAAGTGACTTTCAGAGTTCCAAGCCAATCACGGTGAGCATCCCGCGACATGGGCGTGAGGTACATATTCTGATTGCTATTGTAGGATGCAAAAAATCTCATATTCCCCAGGGCTTTGCTGATACCGGGAACAGGACCCCCAAAACCAGCATCTATAGAATAATCTGGTTTGGTTATTTCACCGTCACGTCGAACTTGCCATTCAAACAGTCGTTTGGCACCTGCAGGAGTTAAATCATTGGTGGGATCTTCATCGGACAGAAGTTGTTCAGAAACTTTGTTCCAGCCACTAAATGTGGGATACCTGTCCTGAGTGTACTGATCCCAGGTTCCATTGTCCGTTCCAGTCCAGGCAACATCGTCGTCCAGATAAGGTCGCATAAAATAGGCATCCTCGTCAAATAGAGACATGCCAAAATGTTTGGGTGTTGGCGGACTATAACGATAAGAGAAACTCATGGAATAACTTTCCTTACCACCTTCACGAGTCACCACATTAACCAGACCTGATTGAAGATCGCTGTATTCAGCATTAAAACCACCCGACTGCACCATGATTTCTTTCACAGAACTCAGTGGGATACCAGATACCGGTTTACCAGTACGATCATCTTTTAACGTAATTCCATCCATCATGAGAACCAGTTCGTCCTCCCCACCAAAACGGATGGCCATGCCTTCAATACCTGCCTGGAGACCGATAACATCATTGACGCTATTAATAGGCATATCAACTATCTCATCTGCACTCAGGTGACGTTGACTTGATGCCACATCCTGTTGCACGACAGGTTTTGTCGCTACAATAACAACTTCCTCCCCTTCGAGAGCAAGACTGGTTAATGCAAAGTTCTGTGTCGTGTTCAAATCAATTCTCACCTGAACATCACTGTAAGTAACCGTGGCATATCCTATATAATTTGCAGCAAGAGAGTAGGCGCCTGGTGGTACAGTAAGAATTGCGAAGTACCCATTAAAGTCTGTCGCAGCACCAATCCCTAATTCGCTAATAATGACGTTCACACCAATGAGCGGTTCTCCTGATTCATTATCTGTGATAATACCAGTGATTTTTCCAGTCGTTGATGCAAGTGTTGCTGTGCTTAACAAACACAAGAGCAACAGGCTATACAGCTTCTTCATTTCCTAATCCTCGATTTATAATGCTTTTGAACACAAATTTTATAATTCGTCAACATTAAAGCGGAACTCCAAAAACTTTTTCCTAACTATTTTCTTGCCCGAATATAAACCACATTCGGTTAATACATAAACTTTATTAACTACCAGATTTCGATAAATCCTACCTGATAATGAGAAATTTGCGATAGGTGGATCGACCATCGGGTAATTCAAAATGAGCAAGGTAGACGCCACTCACGACAGTCTGTCTGAAATCAGTCATCTCCCTCCATTCTTCATCCCCACTCCCATCGGTATGATCAATAGTTTTGACCAAATCCCCACGCTCTGTATAAATACGAATGATGCACTGGCCAGGAATATCGAGGAACATGAGTTTGTTATTCTCTCCCAGGTAGTCCAGCTTGGTACCACTTCGTCTAATGTTAAATGGGTTGGGGACGACTCGGATGGATTCCAGATCATTACCAGCCTTGCGCTTCAGCACGGCCGATTTTGTGGTTTGCGTATAGAATCGTCCACTATGTAGCGAACCCTTTGGGTTCATTTCAGTTTGATTGTTTGAACCATCATTGAAGGCAACAATGTAGTAATAATATGCATGTCCGCGGACAGGCGTCGTATCATCAAAATAGTAATCTATAACAGGATGATCCGTGCCAATTCCACAGGCAAATATCTCTTCATGAGTCGTATCAGGTTTACCAATGGCGCGAAAGATGCGATATCCGGCAAAGTCAGGGTCGGATTCAGAAGGGCTCGCTAGCCAGCTTAAACTGATACGATCTCCACCAGACTCAACATTGAAACTTGTTGGAGGTTGTGGAGCTCGGGGAATATCGAAGCCATTGTCAAAATTTCTTAAGGCACGACTAAATGTGAGCATAATGGAGTCTTTACCGGTATAGACCCAGGAATTTTTGTACTCATCCTTGTCAGTGGTGGTTGACCCATCTGGTAAATCAAATGGACCTGAATCTGATGGATCTTGATAGGCCTGCTGCCATCTTGCCCCAATCTCTTCACTCGCTTGACGATTGAGACCGCTGACTCCTTCTGCTTCAATAATAACGACGCTCTCTCCATGGGCGAGGTCAAATGGACCATAGGTCATCATAACGTTGGTCCCGCCCCCGTCACCGTGAATCGTCCATGGATCAAGACGATGGGTAATGGAGGTTAAACGGTCATCCATGCGATCGGTACCCCCATTGGAAGCTCCACCATGGGGATTTCCACTGAGCATGCTGTAAACAGCAGTCATCCCTGGAATATCTTCCACACGCTGGAAACCAACACCTGGATAGGTATCGCCAGCATGCCATCCCAAAAAGGTCGGCTGATTGATATTATCGCTGGAATCCGAAGCACTCACATCAACATGCAAAATGGCAGATCCAGTATGATGTGGCGAAACCAGTCGGCCACTGCCATTTACATCAGGAGCACCAATATTGTCCCAGGTTAACAGGTTTGACTGACCCAGAAAAGAAAATCCAGCTCTGATCCAATCTTTGATGGGATCTGCTACAGTAATGGCGTCAAGATGGTGATCTGCATAAGTTTCACCACGCCTGGTAACCCAACTGTGTTTTCCGTAGGATTGACTCCCTTCAGTATACGAAGCAGTTTCACGACCCATACTGTAGCGGGTTCCCCAGCCCATCCGAACCCCACGTAATGAATCTGTAAGTTCGATATCAGCATCCCAATCAATGTTACCTGTATTGGTAAAGGTGTAAATCTTGATAAAATAATTGTCATGATATTGCTGACTATAAGCCAGAACCGTACGAGTCTGGGTGAGACCCATTGAGGTGTTGACCACATTAGTGATGATTCGATCAGGAATCTGGTTTTCATCCAGCGTATCAATTTCATTGGCAAAGATGGAGGTTAAATCTTCTCCATCGACATAAATATTGGGATTAGCAAATTTGGCACTTTCTTTTATTTCCATTGGAAACAAAGATATGCCCTCATCACCAAGATAGAAATAAACTGCGTATCTGGAGAAGTCGACACCTTCCTCATCCTCAAAATCCCGACAGGCAACCCAGGCACGCTTAATGACAGAGTTATCTTGATAGGGATATTGGGCTGGCCAGCGTAAACCTTCATAATAGGCACCTGTCCAGGCTCTTTCTGAGCCATATGCTGAGAAATGTGATTGCAGGGAACCAACTCGTAGATAACGTTTTTCTGAGCCGGAGACCTGAGCATAGCTATTGATAGCAAATAGGGTAAGACAGAAAGTAATAATTGTCATTTTCTTCATTGTGAACCTCAAAACTTAATTCTTACGCCAAGTGTAATCTGGCGAGGATTAAGAAAACTCATGGAGCGGATATTTGGCATATCAATATAAGCCTTGTCTTCAATCAACTTGTCAATGTCAGATTGACTGATAGGTGTTTCATCCCAATCATCTATACTATCATCCCACTTTCGGTAACTATCATTACTCTTGTCCCAATAAATCTCATGGGATTGGGGTGCACCCTGGACGATTCCGATACTATCAACTGCAAATATGGGTCGATAGTCGGTGTCCCATGACCTATAGACACCCAATTCATCACTGCCATGCTCCGTGCCCTCTTCCCAGGGCAGATGCAGTGAGGCTCTATAGGATTGCCAATCTCTGCTTCCTGCAAACCCGGAATAGCTCAACCATTTTGAGTTCAGGACATTGGAGACATCCATAAAGAATTCAAGATCTCCCATATCTGTCTTGAAGGTTCGCGATAGTCTGCTATTCATGTTGTATGTATCAACCCAGGGACGGTAACGTGTACGGTTGGACTCAGTCCAATTCCAGGTCGAACCAGCCCGATAAGTTGTCAGGAGAGTCAGTCTCCAGTCTTCCAGAGGTCTGAAACCAGCTATTCCTGGTCCAAATTTTTGCGGTGTGTGAAATACCATATTCAAGCGGGCATAGGGAGTGGGTACTGACTTTGATTCTACCGGATTAATGTTCTCATAATCGCGCTGTTCAATAGGATCCTGATAATAGTGTCGCAACCCAAAATATCCAGAGGTTCGAACCATATATGTGTAGTTAACAAAACCTGTAAACCATTTGCCCTCAAGTTTTGACAGAGTGAATTCAATACCACGGATATCCGCATAATTGTTATTCTCAGGTGTGATATAATTAACTGATCCACCTACGTTGGTATAGGTAATCCACCCAGGTTGTTTGGATACATCCTTGTAATAGGTGGCCACATTCAAAAGATACGTTTCATATATACTATGTGAGTATCCCAATTCGTATGCAATGGTCCGTTCCATCTCAAGGTTTGGATTGCCAATTGAGGTAACTTGCCCATTGGATTCACGTTGGAGTCTGAACCGATAAGATGATGCTGGTTCTGAGTGGAAATGACCATAGTTGAAGTATAGTTTGGACTGATCCGTAATTGGATGTGAAACTCCCAGGCGTGGACTCAAAGTCCAGATGCTCTTAGCCTCTTCTGTCTCTGCTGTCGTTTCCAGATCGGCTCCATAGCCTTGACCAAAAGTCGGGTCATATTCATCAAGCTGATAAATTGGGGCATTGGGGTTGTTCAGCTCTCCCCGTATGCCAATATTGGCAATAAATCCCTCATATTCTAGTTTATCCTGAATATACAGAGCCATGCTGTAGGGTGGTCGATCATAAATCTGATCTCTTGTCCAGGTATCTTTTTCACTTTCGGTAGATGACCGTATCTGCAGGTCTGCATAATTTAAGGCAAAGCCCGTTTTGACCTGATTTTTATCATTGAACTGACGGGTATAATCGATTTTAAATGAATGATTCTGGATCAAGCTATTGTCGCGTCCCAAGTTCATCCACTCTCCTCCATCATAGCCATAAGGGGCTTCATCCCGCCATACTCCAGGAGAGATTTCAATAAGACTATCACTGCGAGCTTCAGTCGCAAATGTTGAATACTTATTCCTCAAGTATTGATAAACCACTTCGTAGAAGCTGCTCTCATCCAACATATGATTGAGCTTGAAGCCCAGGTTTGTGCGGTAAATGTCGGCGGGACTGTAATAAGCTGGCATAAAGAGAATGTTATTACCACCCTTGACCAGACTTGCTACGCTATAGACTGAGCTCACCATCGATCCAGTAGGTGTCGTCGTCCAGCTATAAGTACTTGCCGAACGATCCTCTGAATAGGCTAAGCTGGTGGTCAATTTCATGCTTTTAGAGATATTTGAGTTCAATTTAAGGCGGGTTGTATTTGAAGTGTATGCATCCCGTGACAGGGGTACAACAAAATTTGTCTGTTTGCTGCGATGACTGAGGTAAAACCTTGTATTCCCGATTGATTCCATGCCGGGGACACCACCACCAAATCCAAAATCGAGGGTATAATCAGGTTCTGTGATAAAGCCTTCTCGTCGGTGCTTCCACAGGAATTCACGCTGGGCCGCAGCAGGGGTTAGATCATTGGTTGGATCATCATCTTGAAGTGTGATCAGTGAGCGAGCATTCCAACCCTCGAAATCCACATATTGGGCTCTGGTGTAGCTGTCCCAACCGGTCCATTCCCCGTCACCATTGAAATCATCAAATGGCTCGTTAGGATCATATTCCTGGTTCGAATTCAAATCTTCATAACTCTCGCCTGTGGTCCCCAGCCAGGCCACATCATCATCCAAATAGGGTTTTAAATAGTAGGCATCGCTATCATATGGTGAGATTCCAAAATTTTTGGGAGCTGGTGGAGAATAATAGTATGAAAATGAACCATCGAATCCTTTTTGACTACCCTCAGCTGTGATCACATTAATGATTCCAGATCGGATGTTACCATATTCAGCATTGAAGCCACCAGATTGCACCTGGACTTCTTTCACAGAACTCAGCGATAGGGCCAATGTAGGCAAATTTGAACGGCCATCATTCAGTTGGAAACCATCCACGATAAATGCAGTTTGTGCGCTGCCTCCTCCACGAATTGAAACCCCTTCGGCTCCTGCCTGCAAACCAACCAGACTGGCCACATTATCAATCGGAATTTCAGCAATGGCTTCTTCCTTTATGTACATTTGGCTGGCAGATAAATCTTTGACTATAACGGGACGTGTGGCAGTGACTCTGACTTCTTCTACTCCCAACACCTTGAAACTCATCTCATGATTGATCGTAGTAGTCTGATCCATGGCCACGCGGACTTCTTCACTGATAATTGGGCCATAGCCAATCATCAAAAAGCGAATAGTGTAGGATCCAGGTGGAAGATTCAGAATGTAATATTGACCATCGAGATCAGTAGTAGCGCCTACGCCAAGCTCATCAACGATGATATTGACACCTATCAGAGCATCACCATTCTGGGCATCTCGTATGGTACCAGAAATCTTACCTGTCTGACCTGCAAAAGCGAGGTTCAGAGCAGCGAGAAGAATAGCAGCTTTTAAAATATTCTTTGCAAAAGTCATTATCTTATCCTCCCCAGACTCAGAATGAAAATCGTGCCGAGACACGATGTACTTCATTCCATACGCCTTTAGGTGTGTAAGCGTAATCAAACACTAAACCGAATTGTTGAATGCCCACCCCAAAAGTCAGGTCATTCTCGTCAAAACTACCGGTATTCTCATCTTCACTTGTATAAAAGCCTGTTCGAAGTGCTAGCAGATCAACAGGTTTATACTCGATGCCAATTTTCAATTGTTCTGGATGCGAGCGATAGTGCAGGGCATCCACAGCAACCTGAAGCTGTTGACTGCCCATGCTGTCACGAAACAAATCAAAAACATCCATACCAATACCTAATGAGAGGGTCAGCGGCAACTGGAAGCTTTCTTTCTCCATTTTTACTTCATCAGAAAAATTTCTAACTGACATACCAAAGGCCAGGCTGTGCCAGCCTGTTTTAAAAATGGTGCCAACATCAAAGGCATTCGCAAAGGCGATATGGCTTTTCACCGTATCTGCATTGCCATCCTCATCAGGAAAGACACTTCTGCCATAATCCAAACCAATATATTTTAGCTGACCACCCACTGAAAATTTATCGCTAAGTGCTGTGGCATAACCAACACCGGCAGCATAGGCGCCGGGGTTTAATATTTCTGTATCGATATAACCTTTGTCATTCCCCCATACCATGGTCCCCTGCATCTCACCATAGTCAACCGTCATTAGCGAGGCACCAAAAACACCATATTTTCCATCAGCAGGACTAAAAGCTACCGTAAAAAGATTGTGAGTGATATCTGCTATCCATTGATTCTGACTGGCCATAACATCGATGGTTGCATCCATGCGAGCCATTCCGGCCGGATTAAAGAGCAATGACGCACTCCTCATCTCAATAATCGTCATGGCTTCAGCCATGCCTCCACCCCAGGCATCAGAGGCAACACTGAGGAACTGAGCCCCAGTTTGACCCATTTTATTCTGAGCAAAACCAGTCTGTACAATCAAACTTGCAGCGAGAGTGATTATGATCAATTTCTTCATGACAGATCCTCCATCAACAGAATTTCTCAAATAAATCATTTTTATTAATTATTGCCCCCTGTAAACAAGACTCAATCCATTTATCCAGAGCTACAAGACGCAACATATTTCAACTAAATGAACCTGGAACAGGACCATTTAATGAATCACCAAACTGTTTAGACAAATAACATGTCGTCAAATATAATGCGGGTTAGTTAATTAGGAATATTTATTAACTATTTAATTGAGGATATCTGGAAATTATTTCCAGATAAAGGATTTAGTGTGCCTCCAGCCAATTTTCACCGATACCGATATCCACAGTAAGTGGAATATCCAACTCGACTGTATGCTCCATGGTATCTCGCACCAGTACGGAAAGTGCTTCAATTTCAGCATCTGGAACTTCAAAAACCAATTCATCATGTACTTGCAGAATCATCTTGGCTTTGAAACCCTCAGCTTTAACCCGTTTGTGAACCTGAATCATAGCCAATTTAATAATATCCGCAGCAGTACCCTGAATAGGCATGTTGGTGGCGATACGTTCTGCCCCTTCTCTACTCATTCGATTTGAGGCATCAATATCCGGCACTGGACGCTTCCTGCCAAAGAGGGTCTGGACATACTTATGCTCACGGGCGAATTCAATGGTCTCATCCAGATAATTTCTGATTCCAGGATATGTGTTGAAGTAATCGCTGATCAATTCAGCAGCTTCACCCCGGGAAATCTCAAGCTCATTTGACATCCGGAATGGGCCAGCACCATACATGATACCAAAGTTAACCACTTTGGCCCGACGGCGTTGATCCTCAGAGACACCGAATAAGTTGGTGCCAAAGACATGTGCAGCTGTGGCAGTATGAATGTCTTCACCATTTTTGAAAGCCTCAATCAGGCGTTTATCCTTGGAGTACTGAGCCATGAGACGCAATTCGATCTGAGAATAATCTGCCGCTAATATTTTCCATCCGCTTGATTGCGGACGAAATGCCTTACGTATATCCCGACCTAATTCAGTTCGAACCGGAATATTCTGAAAATTAGGGTTGGTTGAGCTTAAGCGACCTGTTGCAGCAATAGTCTGATTAAAGCTTGAATGAATACGACCCGTTTTTTCATGAATCAATAGTGGTAAAGTATCTGTATAGGTCGATTTGAGTTTGGCGACCTGCCGATAATCCAGCATATAACGTGGGATGGCATGTTCCTTGGCCAGGATCTGCAGGACGTTTACATCAGTTGAGAAGCCTGTTTTGGTCTTACGAATAGGTTTGATACCCTTTTTCTCGAATAAAATCTCAGCCACCTGACGGGGAGAAGCCACATTAAATTCTTCTCCAGCCTCTTCAAAGATCGCTTTCTCAAGACGAACCAGTTCCTGACCCAGGCTCTCCGACATGCCATTCAGGATCTTAGCATCCACAAAGGTGCCCTCTCGCTCCATATCCATGAGTACGGGGATCAGGGGCAGGTCTATGTCCGCCAGTACTGAGTTGAGCTTATCCTGTTCAATTTTTTCAGAGAGGTACTCATAGAGTTGAAAAGATATATCTGCATCTTCGGCTGCGTATTCACTAATAACATCCAAAGTGACTAGATCCATGGTGATTTGCTCTTTGCCTTTGCCAATCAGCTCTTCAATGTGGATGGGGTCAATGCCCAGGTATTGTACACTAAGGTCATTCATACCATATCCGCGACCACCTGGGTTAACCAGATAGCCTGCGATCTGCGAATCAAAACCAACCCCGGATACGTTAATCCCATAGCTTTTCAGTACTGATAAGTCAAATTTAAGATTGTGACCCGTCTTCTTGATGGTCTCAGATTCCCAGAATGGTTTGAGTTCTCTAAGCACGATACCAATATCGTCCGCTGTAAAGCAGCCATCAGGTGGATTTGGATATTTCACAGCGATATACACTGCACTATTGGCTTCCCAGGCAAATGACAAGCCCACAATTTCTGTGGTGAGTACATCTAAACTGGTGGTTTCCAGATCAAAGGCTACCATCTCCTTCGTTTTTAGAGTTTCGACTAATTCGATGAGCTCAGGAATGTGTTTTACTACCGTATAGCTGTGAGATCTTTCCTCCCTGACAGGAGCATCTCCAGTTGCATATAGCGCTCGCACATCATCCAGAGGCTTCATGAGGTTGAAAAGTTCAAATTCCTGAAAAACAGTTCTGGCTGCATCAATATCCATGGATTCGATGCGAATCTCATCCCAACTCGGCATGTCGTCCATATCAGTTTTAATCGTGACCAGTTCTCGAGACAACAGTGCCTTGTCCTTGTTCTCCTCAAGCTTGAGTTTTAATTTTGGATTTTTAACATTATCAAGCTTCTCAAACAGCTCAAGTATGCTGCCATGCGCTTGAATCAGTTTTACGGCCGTTTTGGGACCCACACCAGGGACTCCGGGCACATTATCTGAGGCATCACCCATGAGACCTAACAAATCGATAATTTTTTCAGGGGGGACACCCCACTTCTCTTCTACGTATTCAGATGTCCAGACCTTGTTGTCCTTGGGATTCACTATTTTGACATGCTCATTGACCAACTGGGCAAAATCTTTATCGCCTGACAGCACTTTTACTTCGAAACCTTGATCTGCGCCAAGTTTGCAGATGGTTCCAATAATGTCATCAGCCTCAAAACCTGCTCTCTTTACATAGGGAATGTTCAATTTGCTAACCACATCATCAATCACTGGTAATTGGGCTGCCAGCTCGTCTGGCATCTTTTCACGAGTTGCCTTGTAGTCAGGAAATTGCTTATGTCGAAAAGTTTTCTCTTTGGTATCCATTATCACGGCGAGATACTCAGGATTTTCACGGGTCATCAGTCTCAACAGGGCATTCATAAAGCCATAAATAGCACTGACCAATTGACCCTTTGAGTTGATCAATGGATTCCTGATGAATGCAAAATGAGATCGATAGACAAGGGCTGAGCCATCGATTAAATATATTACTTTGGATTTTTTATCGGTCATAGTGCATCCCGCTTATGTGTTGAAAGTTGCAAAGATATAAGCATTTCGACATGCTTTTGCCAGTATGAATTACTCGAATGCCCAGATATGGGCTTATGGGAAGACTATACTCAGTCAAACGAAATGATTATTTAGTTGATATTGTCCGAGCGAATAGTGGTATCACCCTGCCCTGAGGCATACAATTCATAGGCTCCAGCATCATCGATCGTAAGTTTGACAATACTCCCTGGCTCAAACTCACCTGAAACAATGACCTGCTGGTCAATCTCAGGTGCATCCCAGATGGTGCGACCCAGCATTTGTTGGTCATTTTCCGGATCAGGACCATCAACAATGACATCAAGCTCTGTACCTACCAGGGCTTGATTCCGATTGAAAGAAAGGTGGTGTTGTAAATCCATTACTGCATCCATTCTCTCAATTTTCACATCCATAGGGACATCATCTTCCAGATTTGCCCCACTGGTATCTTCTTCCTCTGAGTAAGTAAACACACCGAGACGATCAAATTGAATCTCTTCCAGGAAGTCCAATAAGGTGTCAAAATCTTCTTCGGTTTCACCTGGAAATCCTACAATTACGGAGGTTCTTAATTTCAGTTGTGGTATCTCCTGGCGTAGCTCCAATAGTAACCTGCGCAGCCCTTGAGCATCCAGTCCCCGCTTCATTGATGTGAGCATATTTGAGGAGGCATGTTGTATGGGGATATCCAGATAAGGCAGTATCCGCTTGGCTTCCCTGAAAACAGGAATGAGCTTCCTGGAAAAATGGGAAGGGTGTGCATAGTGTAATCGAATCCATTTCAGACCCTCGACTTCATCCAACTCAGCCAACAGTTCATGCAGGTAACGCTTCGGTTTCAAATCCCATCCATAGGTGGTTGTATCCTGACCAATCACAATCAATTCTTTTACACCTCGAGCCACCAGAGATCTTGCTTCACCCAGCAAGGATTCTACTTCTCGACTGCGTTGCTTTCCACGCATGAGAGGTATTGCACAAAAACTGCACACGTTGTCACAGCCTTCACTAATCTTAAGATAGGCATAATGCCTGGGAGTCAGGAGCTTTCTGCGATGATCCGGATCGTCTGCCAGATGCGGTTTCGAAGCGATAGAGTCAAAGATCCTTCGATAATCTTCGGTAACAAAAAACTTGTCAACTTCTGGCATTTCTTGTGTGAGTTCTTTCTTGTAACGTGCTGATAGACAGCCCGCTACCAGCAACTCTTCAAGTTTCCCCTCAGTTTTCAATTGAGCAGCTTCCAGTATGACCTCAACAGATTCCTGCTTGGCATCGCCAATAAAACCACAGGTATTGATGATGATGGTGTTGGCATCCTCGGGCTCATCCACAAGTTGGATTCCAGCTGACTCCAACCCTCCGGCAATGATCTCACTATCAACGGTATTCTTCACGCACCCCAGACTGATGATGTGGACTTTTTTATTCATGTTATTCACTATATATTTCCTCTCGCAGAGATCGCAAAGACGCTGAGAATTTAGAGGAGATTATCTTCCAAACCGTTGACTATACGGACAAACCCATGTTTTAACAGTTTCTCGTTAAAATTAATGAGAAGTCCTAGTTTTAAATCTGTAAGCTTCAGATACGTTAGAACCTGCTTTTTATGGATATTGCCAAGCCTCTCAACAGACTTCAATTCTATGAGAACTTTATCATTTACAATTATGTCTGCCCGGAAGCCCTTGCCAAATGTCTTTCCGTCGTATTTCACGGGAATATCTGCCTGAGCAATAATTGTTAATCCAGCTTTCTCCAATTCATAGCATAAAATGCTCTCATATACAGACTCAAACAACCCTGGACCTAATTCTTGATGTATCTTGATACTTAAATCTAGGTTGATCTTTGAAATGCTATTTTCGTGCACGTTGTTTACTCTATCGTATGCTTATTGATAATTTTTTTACAAATTCTGTCTCTGCGACTCTGCGCACCCCGCGAGAACAATCATGAATATTCACCAGCTTCCTAACCACGACTTCTACGAATCTACCTCAAATAGGGCCTGCACATAACTGGCAGCATCAAAATCCTGAATATCCTCTCTCTGCTCTCCAATCCCTATGTACTTCACGGGGATGTCAAGGTTATGATGAATAGCTATGGCTATCCCACCCTTAGCTGTTCCATCTAATTTGGTGAGAAAGAGATGATCTACAGGTGTGACCTCTGAAAACTGGCGAGCTTGTATAAGACCATTCTGTCCTGTAGTTGCATCAATGGTCAATACGGTTTCATGAGGAGCACTTGGAATAACCTTTTTCACAACACGCTGAATCTTGTCTAATTCAATCATGAGATTTTTCTGGGTATGCAAGCGTCCCGCTGTATCAATGAGCACCACATCTATGCCTCGCTGACGCGCACTTTGAAGGGCATCATAAACGACAGAACTTGGGTCAGCCGCTTCTTTTTTGGTCAACTCTGCCCCACTCCGCTGGGACCATATTTCCAGTTGCTCTATGGCAGCTGCACGGAAAGTATCTCCCGCTACCAAGAGTACACTTTTACCCTGACTGGTATAGTGATAGGCTAGCTTACCGATAGAAGTGGTTTTTCCTGTACCATTCACTCCCACCACAAGAATAACATGTGGTTTTTCCGTGAGTTCAATGGGAGTCTGCTTAACCTCCATACGCTGCATGAGGTCGGATTTTAGAAATTCTACCACAGAACCCATATCAACAACCTGGTTGAGAGGAAAATTCTTACGTAGATCTTCGATTATCTCCATGGAAAGTTCCACACCGATATCAGCCGAAATGAGTATCTCTTCGATCTCCTCAAGCAATTCATCAGTAAGAGGTACAGATCCAGTAAATAATTTGCTTATGCGATTATTAAATTGGGTACGTGAGCGACTTAAACCTTGTTTTAGTCGATTAAAAGCTGACGAAAATATCATATCTCAACACTTTACTTAAAGGTTTAATAAATCAGGTACTACGAGGGTTTCTTGACATCAACCTGATAGAGATGGTAGTAACGTTTCATGTAGAAGAAGAGCGAAATAGAACCGATGGCAACGGTAGTGTAGAGCAGATAGTCAGCCCATGGGTCAAGTTGAAATATCATCAAAATGAAGGTAATGCTGGTCAGAAAAATAGACCATTTACCAGTCCGATTCGCTTGCATATCACGCTTTGAATCTTTGCTGACCAGATAGCCTAATCCAAATATTAATACTTCTCTAATGATGGTAAAAGCCACAAACCAACCAGGTACCGCTTCAGCGACTGGCTTTGCAAAGAAAAGCACACCAAAAATAACAATCTTGTCAGCAATGGGATCCAGGAACTTCCCAAAACGACTCACTTCATGATAGGAGCGCGCGAACCAACCATCCAGATAATCTGAAAACATGGCCATAACGATCCAGAAAATCGCCCATAGGGGGAATTCCGCGATTCCGCCCTCCCAGGTATTCAATAAATACACAATGGGAAAGACCATAAAAGCACGAACCACTGAGGTCACATTTGCTGCTGTGAAGAACTTTTTCATGGATGCAAAAGTAGCCATCTATTAATTAATCCTAACTCCATATTCATCTAATTTAAACAGGGGGTCAGATATAAGTTCCTGAGTCCGACCCGCTTTAGCAATTTTTCCATTTATAAGGCAGATAATATCCGAGGACTGCCTCATAAATTCATAGTTATGCGAGATGACGATAAGCTTCGCATTTCTGGCGGTCAAATTATGTAATTTTGATAGAAGCACCATGTTTTCTTTTGCTGTTACACCAATCTCTGGCTCATCCAAAATCAAATGGGTTGGATCCAGATAGAATACACAAACCAGCGCCATCCGACGACGTTCTCCCCCACTCATGAGCAAAAACGGGAATTCAAGCATTCCTGCTGCATTTGAGAACCCCAATTCTTCAATCAGACTTACCAATTTGGCCTCTTCAATCTGCTGCGAAAGCAAAGCACTCAATTGTTCGCGTACATTTTCAGCAAATAGAAAACGATCGAGATGTTGAGGCAAGTAATACCACTTATCTTCTATACCCGCGACTGATAAAGCTGCCAGGGCTTCACCAAAAGTACTTTTTCCCGAGCCATTTTTTCCAATAATGCAGGTATAGCCCTCGCCGCTCAGAGTGAGCTCATCAGAATCAAGGTTAAAGTCTGAATTATCGCTATACAGTTTTTTCAATGCTGGAATAATAAGACTCATAGGCTTGCCAGCTTCACCTTAGGCTCATCGAGATCAATTACATGAGTTCCCCATTTAATCTCTGAATCGAACTGGGTCACATGCAGGATTGTCTTCCCCTTTTTATGAGATTCCTCCAGAAATGATTTGAGTATGGTAGCTTTTCCCTGATCCAGATAGGAACTTGGTTCATCCAGTATTAACAGCGGTGCATCCTGCATCATGAACTGTGCCAATGCCAGAGATTGTCGTTCCCCACCTGACAGACTCTCCACACGTCTATCAAGAAAAGTTTCTAAACCAAGGGACTCAATGATTTGTTGGGTAGCCAGATCAGCCAGAGCGGTACGATGATAGTTCAATTCTTCGGCAACTGTTTCTGAGAAGAAAAGATCTTCAATCTGCTGAGATAGATAAGCAATCCGGTTCTGCCTGACCGCATCTGGATATCCAGGTCTGACCGATTCATCATTTATTAAAACTTCGCCGATTTGTGGTGTCGCCAAGCCCATAATTAGTTTTACAAGACTACTCTTGCCACTGCCATTACCTCCTACAAGGGTCACAAATACCCCAGTTGGAATGCATAGATTCAAATCCGCAAAAATATATTTTTTGAATTCTTTCCAGCGATAAGAGAGTGCCAGATTATTGACCTGAATGTGGCACGTCATGGTTTATTTCTCGCGTTGGATATTGAAATCGATAAATTGAATCATGGAATACTTGATAGGTGAATCAGGAAATCCTTCCAGCGAAGCTTTGGCTTTATCGGAATAGTCCTGGAGCCTTTGTTTGGTGTACTCCAGTCCTCCATAGCGATTAATAAACTCAAGCACATTTTGCTGAATGACTTTATCAGTACCCCGTTTAAGCATACGCTTAAATTCCCGCTGTTCTGATTTACCACATTGTTGCAAAGCATGTATTATCGGCAAGGTTACCATGTTGTGTTTGACATCCAAACCAATGGGTTTCCCCACAGATGATGCACGTCCTTCAAAATCGAACAAATCGTCTTTGATTTGAAAGGCAATTCCAAAGTTACGTCCATATTCATACAGGGCATCCCAAACTTTTTTATCGTTTGAGGTAGTCATGGCACCCAGTTTACAGCCGGTAGCAAGGAGTGAGGCAGTTTTGTCCTCAATCATTGCATAGTATGCGTCTTCAGTCATGGTATCCGAGCGAGCACGGTCGATTTGATCAATTTCACCGGTCACCAGCTTATCGGCTGTGTGAGCCAGCAATTCTAGCATTTCAGGGTGCTTTAATGCTACCATCTTCACTAGGGCTTTAGAAAACAGATAATCACCAATTAGCACACTTACTTTGTTGCGCCAGATTGAATTAATACTGGGGAGTCCACGCCTGGTTTCAGCTTCATCGACAACATCGTCGTGAACCAGAGTAGCTGTATGTAGAACTTCTACGAGAGTGGCTGCAGAATAGGTCTGTTCAGTACAATCACCACTGAGTTTTGCCGATAAAAGCAGTAACATGGGACGCATCTTTTTGCCCTTCTGGGCAATAACATATTTCATGACCTGATTAATCAGGAAGACATGGGATTTGAGGGCATTCTCAAAATAATGCTGGAAGCTATTCAACTCAGCCTGTATAGGCCGTAGGAGATCATCCAAGGAAATCTTCAAGTAACTCGTCCTCTTTATTTATGCCCTCAGAATCAACTTCTTCCAGATCGGATTTTTCCATCTTTTTTTGCTTCACAAATTTTGCCACAAAAATACTCACCTCATATAGCAAAACCATGGGTAGTGCTACACCAACCATGGTGAATGGATCTGCAGGGGTGAAAATAGCAGCTACCATGAGTATGGCGAGATATGCGAAGCGTCGGACTTTCTTTAAAATATTGGGGGTCACGATGCCAATTTTAGCCAGAATGAAGACAACCACTGGTAACTCAAATGCCATTCCTGTAAAAAGGATGAGAATGGTGATATAGTTGAGATAATCAGTGATAGTTACATAATTTACCAAACCTTCAAGACCATGATTCAGCACTGCAAAAAACTTTAATGACCAAGGGATCATCACAAAATATGAGAATAGCCCTCCTATGACGAAACTCACGATGGTTGTGATAACAAGCATTGGAGCAAAGGCTCGTTCATCGTCCAGCAGACCCGGGGCAATAAATTTCCAGATCTGGTGAATGATCACTGGCAGAGAAAATACAATTCCCAGAACCACAGCTACCCGCATTTTTGCCAGAAAGACACCTAGAATCGTAGTATTCAGAAGGTCTAATTTTGGCTCGGTTTGCTCAATGGGAATACTCAAGATATGAATAAGGTGGTTGGAAAATATAAACCCAATAATCGCAAATAGGAGAATACTACTGAATGACTTAATAACTCTCCATCTCAACTCTTCAAGGTGATCCAACAGGGGCATTTCGTTATGAGTAACTTTTGACATAGTCTATTAAGATAAAAGGATTAGAGGTGAGACAAACCTCAATTGAGTGTTGTCATGAACATTTCTACCCCCCTTTTGGTAAATAGCGGATTCCTGAATATGCCAACGATATCAAATCAAAATATGTCATGAACAATTAATCTCTGCACCATTAATACATGGAATTATTGAGTTTGAATTCCCTCATGTCCTGTTTTATGTTATATGCTGATTATGAATCGAATGTGCCTACAAAAAATTAAGCGACCTGGCTTAGCAGGCTATGCTTCCCTAAATAATTCTAAATCTGGATTCAGTCTGGTGGAGCTCATGATTGTCATCCTTATCATTGGAATTTTGGCTGCAGTTGCTGTGCCCATCTACCGGGGTGGTATTGAAAAAGCAATCAGAGCTGAAGGTGAGGCTGCCCTGGGATCAATACGGAACGAAGTCCGAGCGTATTATGGCGAGTGGGGTGTTTATCCTACAGAAGAATTGGGCAAGGTTATGACCCAGGACTGGCACACCATTAAATCTGGTGAATTAGACGGTAATAATTTCACTGAAATGTCCTATTACTACCAGGGAGGTGGTTCAATCTACCTGATAGGGGTTCACCGCGGTGATGTAATGGAGTTACATCGCTCCCTCAACCAGGATGGTGAATTTCAAGATTGGGATGTAAATGTTGATGAATAGTCTTCGATTCGCTCGGGTATCTTAAAAAATCTAAACCTGAGGCGACTTCGCTTCATCCTTCAAAAGAGAATCCACAATTTTCCCAGGTAAGATGTTTTTAACACTATCCGTCGTCATGGCTTGATCGAGTAGTTTTCGTCTTTCTTCGCTCCAAAATGTATGCAGAACATTTTCTTCAATATGAGATTTGATTTTAAATAAAATTCTATCCCTGAAATTCTGACGGATGATACCATGTTCATTTAAATATTGACGATGCTCAACCAGTGCGTCCGTTAAAGTAGTAATGCCTTCATCTTTCAGTGCACTGGTTTTTATTACCTGGGGTGGCCACAATCCTTTTTCTGGATGTCTCATCTCAAGCATGGATTGAATTTGGGCGAAAGCCTGATTGGCACCCTGTCTATCTGACTTATTAATAATAAACAGGTCGGCAATTTCCATGAGACCCGCTTTCATTGCCTGAATGTCATCGCCGGATTCAGGGACTAGCACAACCAGTGTTGTATCGGCTGCTTTGGCCACATCCAACTCCACCTGCCCCACTCCCACAGTTTCGTAGACAATAATATCAAAGCCAGCCGCATCAAAAATATCTGCAGCATCCTGAGCCCGTAGCGCTAAGCCCCCGTGATTACCCCGCGTGGCCATAGACCGAATGAAGACACCTTTGTCAGCATAGTGCCTACCCATGCGGACACGATCACCCAGAATGGCTCCCCCTGTGAACGGACTGGTGGGATCAACAGATATCACAGCAATGCGCTTGTCTTGATTACGCCAATAGCTAATGATCCGATCAACCAGCGAACTTTTCCCTGCTCCAGGAGGACCGGTAACACCAATACGATAGGCACGACCGAGATGCTGAAACAAGGCATCAGTGATAGCCATATCAAGATTATCAGTATTCTCTACAAATGAAAGCGCCCGGGAAATGGCCAGGCGCTTGGAATCTAATATTCCATTGAGATCAATTTTCATGGTAATAGAATCAGAATTTGAGCTGATATATTTCCTTAAATTTACCGTATTTACGAATGATTACTTTTTGTCCATCCCTGGTTAGCCAGTTTTTCTCTTCCAGTTTTTTCATCATGCGAGAAACCGTTTCGCGTGTCGTTCCGGCCATGTTGGCAATATCCTGTTGCATGGGCATGTTCCCCAAGGTCACGTCGCCCATCTTATAGGTTCCATTTTCTTCAGCTAATCCGATGAGGATCGAAGCAATTTTACCTTCAGCATCGCTGAGTGTCAAATACTCCAAATGCATATCAGTTTTCCGTAGGCGCAGTGCTAATTCCATGAGCAAGGCTGTGGCCACCGAGGGATGGTGATCCAGGAGATCTAAAAATTCGCGTCGGTTAATTGTTTGAATTTTGCATTCACTCAGGGTAATGACGTTGGCTGATCTGGTTTCACCATCCAGGATAGCCAATTCACCAAAGAAATCGCCTTCACGCAGGAAGGCCAGCACTGCTTCACGACCATCTTCTGCCAAACGGGTGACCTTAACCGAACCACTCTCAATTATAAAAAAATTGTCTCCTGACTGTTCCTGGTGGAGGATATGCTGATCTTTATCATAGGATTTTTCCTGACAAACCTCAGCAAGTCGTGCGAGTACTTTGTCATTTAAATCCGAAAATAGAGGAACCAACCTCAAGGAATCTTTGATTTCTTCTATCCGATCGCTCATCTTACTCTCCTCCTGAGTGACGATATCGCCAAAATATTTCAAGTTTTAAGACATGATGTTTAAAACTCTTCATATCGCAACATAACAAAATATTCGTTAAGGTAGGAGGAAATGAGGCAAAGCAAAAACAGAATTTTCGAATTAGAAAATTATTTAGTATGGATTACTCAGACTTAAGGACGTGCAAATGCTTGATTTTTATTTCCACTTAAAGCGTTGACAGAGGTGTAGTGCGCATCTATATTCGCGGGCATTTTTGAGGAGAATGAATAAATATGCCCGTAACAAAAACTATCGCAAAACGTATCAGACAAGCTGAAAAAGCTCGTATACGCAATAAACATTATAATTCAATGATGAAAAGTGCTATCAAAAAAGCTATGGCTGCAGACAATGCCGAGAACGCAACTGCTCTCGGACATTCCGCTATGGTTATTATTGATAAGGTTGCTGGAAATGGAATTATCCATAAGAATAAAGCTGCCAATCAGAAATCACGCATAGCCAAACATATGGCTACCTTTTCTTAAGACGCTTTTCCCATTTTATAGTCGCTACGACTATGGTGTTATTTAGACCGGTGAATCACCGGTCTTTTTTTTATCCCGACAAGGTTGTCAGGATAACCACGGCGTAGTTCCGACAGTAAGTCGGAACGGAGACGGGTCCCATATTTACCAAAGTATGAAAAGAATTATTCTAGTAGACTTCGTTGGTGAGACAGTGAACTGAACCACCAGCATAACGGAAGCTGGTCAGGGGAGTCACATAGCGTTGAATACCCAATTCAGTCAATTGTTCTTCGATGCCAGGTGTTGAGAATTTGCTGCTATTCACCATTATTCCCGGAGCGATCAAGGCATTGACTGCATAATCCCCCAGTTGATCCTCTACCCCGGATGAGTCCATCTGAGATACTTCCATGATTTTCACACCTAAAGAGCGAATTTCCTGCATGCTTTTTTCACTGAGCATATTGGCGGTGATAATGACTGCGGCCATCTCGTTGTCCACAGTGACGACTGGTGTAAACACCGTATCCAGATGATATCCTTCAGATTCTACTAGGATATAGTGATCGGGGCGAATGATGCCTCGAACGAAATCATGCCCTGCCTTATTAGAACGCGACAGACCCCCAAAATAATAGCTACCTCGACTGGTTTCCAGATAGTTGATATCACCACCTTCAAGCAAGGCTCCCTCGGGCAAAGTAACCACAGTCTTGCCTAATTTGCTTTCAATCAGTTTTGTATGGAATTCACCTTCATATATCCGGTCTTTTACACTAAAACGACTCTTTATCCAGATACCACGAAATATTATTCCGCTATCGCGGATAAAAACAGCATCATGATAGAGGCTATCAGGGCGGTTCAACTCATCTGGAAAAGGCACGATGTGGAGATGGAAACCCGCCGTCAACAAGGTGTCAACAAAGTTTAACCACTCCTGTCTAAGCAGTGATTGATCCGGAATAATCCCCTTTTCGTGTGCATAAAGTGTGGCAAAATTGATACTGGATTCTGTCTCACCCTGATGGATTGGGTACCCTTTATGCCACATGCCATGTACGTCTTTGGTTATAGGCGCTAAGCCCAGCAGGATTATTTCTCTATTGTGTAAGTGTGCATTCATCGAGTCAAGATAGGACAGAAGCAGGAAGAAGCTAGAATTGAGAATTCAGAAGACAGAAGTTAGAAGTTAGATGTTAGAAGTTTTGCAGTCTCTGCTAGCACCCGAATTAATTCGGGTGGTATGAGTAAATTAAGAATCTCATTGTGGAACATTGAGTTCTGATTTAATTAGACGCCATGGATATTAGCAAGATATTAAGCGAATGGCCCTTTGACCCTCTTACGGTGAGTGCCCGGATAATTCAGGCCAAAAATGACCGGAAATTAATTCAGATGAGGGTTGATCTTGGTCTCATCCAGATGGAATACACTGGTCGACCTGATGGCTATCGTCCTGAGGGTTTTGAGTCCTATCTCGACTTGTACAGATCGATCGCAGCCAAAGAAAAAGAGTTCACGCTTGATCCGAGGCAATCCTTTAATTTGAGACAGGAAGGGATGCAATTTTATCATCGCTATCTCAGTCTTCATCAATTGAAAGACTATCAAGGAGTTATCCGAGATACGCGCCATAATCTTGATATTCTCAATGTCATTGCTAATTACGCTGGAACCGTTGAAAACATTACGAGTCAGCAGCATAGACCTTATGTAATGATGATGAATACCAGCGCAAAAACTATGCTAAAACTCGAAGATAATGATAAGCTGGAAGCTTTGAGAATTTTAAAAGCGGGCGTTCGTCAGATCAAACATGTCTATAAAAATGTGCTCGAAGACCCCCAGCCCGATTTAAGTCCTGAAATTTTCCAGCTTCGTGAATTACAGCACCGTATCACAGATGATGGCGTCCCTACCGAATTACCAGTGCTTGAAAAGCTTGAAATTGAGCTACAAATGGCTCTGCTCTCTGAAAATTATGAGGAAGCAGCCATACTCCGAGACCAGATTTCCCGATCCTCCAAGTAATACCAATTATTCAGGTAAAATCAGCGACCGATAGGTTGCAAGATTAACAATTGGTGGTTTAAATAGATCTTGGAGAACCATGCCCACTGCTCCCAGCGTCCCTGCCCGATTCTTCAACGCGCCAGCTTTAATCTCAACGATTTCAGCAGGAGCCAATAATACATCTCCTTTGGCACTCCGAGTCGCTGCTTCAAGCACCATGGGACACTTATCGATGACCGGACCACCCATGATGATCAACTCTGGATTGAATAAATTGATCACACCAATAGTAAGTACACCCAGAATTTCTCCAAACTCATTCAGCGCATCAAGAGCGAGAGGATCATGATTCTTTGCAGCGGATGCGATGCTTTGAAGATTGATTTCAGAATCCTTGAGGCTTGTCATTCTGCCATTGGCATTTACAGCCTTTTGCAGTGAATTTTCAAGATGCGGTGTGGTCAGAATCTCTCCAAATCGACGTTGATCCTGGTAGAGAATGGGATATTTGCCACGATTAATCCCTCGAGCAGAAAATTCAGTATAGCCAATTTCGCCAGCAGAAGCAGTGATGCCACGATATATATCACCATTGATGATGATACCTGCTCCAATACCCTCACCCAACCAGATGTACACCACGTTCTTCGCGTGTTGACCAGCACCCCAGTGATATTCACCCAGAGTGATTGCCTTTACATCATTCTCCATGTAGATTTTGGTATCCAGTGCCTTTTCAAGAAAAGATTTTATGGGGAAGCCTTCCCACTCTTTCAAGGAGTGTGTGGTTAGGATGGAACCAGATTCATAGTCAATGAGTCCCGGTAAAGCAATACCTACTCCCAGAATCGAATTCATTTTCTCCTGATCCCCAATCATCTTTTCAATCGATTTGATGATGCGGGTTAGAATCCCCTTGGGATTAGTGTTATCATTGAAGTTCACGACACCTTCGTGTACAATTTCTGCATTCATGTTCGTGACGAGGATAGTGGCTCGATGTAAATGTATTTCAATTCCAATGGCCAGGCCAGCATTTGCATTAAACTCCAACATGACCGGACGGCGACCACCCTGAACAGTGGATTCCCCTTTACCGATTTCGAAAAGAATATTGGTTCCAATGAGACGGCGGACAATGCCACCGATAATCACTTTAGAAACGCCCATGCGACGGGCTACTTCAGATCTGGAAATGGGTCCTTCGTCGCGTACAATACGCAGTACAGAAATTTCATTAATTTGACGGACGAAATGGAAATTTGATTTTTTCATGACTAACCCCAAAGCTCAACAAACAGCATCAATACGATGAAATTATCAGTTTGTTGATGTCTACTTTACAATCTTTGTTTTCAGTTTGTATGCAACAGGGTAGTAAGTTAATCTTTTTTACTTACTAATGCTATGGCTTTGTGTGTTGATTCAACAGGGAGTCGGCTTAGATTCAAGTGAGTACTCAATATAGACAAAATCCTGCTATCTAAGTTCCTGAATCAGGGAATAAAAGCACAGGTAATATCTTCTAACTGGATATTTTATTACAGCATAAAACAGGATAACATGATGAGCGCCCATATATTATTTGAACCGGAGAATCTCTCCCCTTTTGGCCCCATAACTCTTTTACGATCCGTCGCTGAGCTTCGTTATGGCATTTATTCCAATCTGGAGAGGGCGCAACGCATTCTACCAAAAGATTCTGTGCAACTCTGGGTGCGTCCCATCCTGGCCAAAGAACACGCTGAGAAGTACACTGAGACACAAATTAACAGAAATGCTGATCAGGATGACATCTTTCTAAATGCTGCCACACCGGCATGGATTTATCCCAGTGTATTGAGCATCTTAAAAGATTCTACTAATACTGCAGTTGTTATAGATGGCCACATTGTAGCTGCTCGACCTGGGGCAGAAATGAAATTCTCTACTGACTTTCACCAGGCGCTCAACACTTTAGACAAAATAGAGTGTGACTCAGAAATTTGTAGGCATCAACCTAATTGGATCTGGGATTATCTGGATTATATCGCTCCTGCACTAGAGTTTGATGTGAAGCTATGGCAAAAAGACAACAATATTCTTACCAAGCTTCCCCCAGACCTTTCTACAATTACTGATCGCAATATTTTCATCCATAACACAGCCCAGATTGGAAAATTTGTACATCTCGATGCTAGCAATGGACCTATTATCATTGATCAAGATTGCAAAATCAGTCCATTCAGTTCCATCGTGGGACCATCTTATCTGGGAAAGCGAAGCTCTCTCAAACCCTCCACATTCATCAGGCAATCTGTTGTGGGCAGGGTATGCAATCTAGGTGGTGAAATCAAGGGCAGTATCATCCATCCCTATTCAAATAAGAGTCACGATGGGTTTTTAGGTGATTCCATTCTGGGTTCCTGGATAAATCTGGGAGCTGGGACATCCACCAGCAATATGAAGAACAACTATCAGCAGATCCGCGTTTCCTGGGATGGAAATAATTATGAAAGTGGTCGTCAATTTCTTGGCTCCATCATCGGAGATCATTGCAAAACAGCCATTGGGGTTCGATTGAATACCGGTACCCTGATCGGATCATTTTGTAACGTCTTCCAGCCTGATTTTCCACCCCGTGCAATACCTTCGTTCTCATGGGGCAATGGAACCCATGAATTGGACAAAGCCATACAGACAGCTGAGCTCATGATGAAACGACGGAGCTTATCTTTGACTGAGACGCAGATTAAGCTGATCAAAGATTTAGCCGAAGATCATACTCACTTCACTCATTTCTAAGCATATTGTCAATTTCGTTCAGGACACTCAATGAATTATTCTCGGAATTTTAAACTCACTGCAACATTCATTGCAACGTTGGTACTGATTACATGCAGTAGTCAACCTGCCAGTGTGGATTCTTCACCCTGGGTGCGGTCAACTCTAAAGAAACTTACGCTTCGGCAAAAAATTTCTCAGATGATGGTTTATTCCATGCGACTGGGTTACTTGTCAGCCGAATCAGCCCGCTGGCAGGAAATTGATAACCTGCTCGAATCTGATGGTATTGGATTTTTGCATGTCTGGGGGGGTGAAACCGCTTCAGCGCTAACACTCCTCAATGAAATGCAATCGCGATCCATGGTACCGATTATGGTCCAGGCAGATCTTGAATACGG
The DNA here is from genome assembly GCA_018650795.1 of Fidelibacterota bacterium. Lineage (GTDB taxonomy): Bacteria > Fidelibacterota > UBA8477 > UBA8477 > JABMPR01 > JABMPR01. The sequence continues at coordinate 9,339 of JABIFG010000117.1, read as the reverse complement.
TCTTCAGGCAAGGTTTGGTGCAGGAACTCAGCTCCCCTGGCCCATGGCACTTGCCGCTACGGGTGACCCAACGCTAGCCTTTGAAGCAGGTCGCATCACAGCAGAAGAAGGACGTGCCCTGGGGATACATTTAGCTCTTGCTCCAGTAGTGGATGTAAATAACAATCCGTCTAATCCTATTATTAACACCCGGGCCTTCAGCGAGGATCCTGATGAAGTCTCGCGTTATGCCATCAGCTTCATGCGGGGTCTACAGTCACAGGGCATGTTGTCGACTGCCAAGCATTATCCCGGGCATGGTGATACACAGACGGATTCACATATCTCTCTGGCTAAAATTCCTTCGGATTCTGCACGTCTGTGGGATGTTGAGCTCAAACCTTTTCAGGCCATCATCGATGCTGGTGTAGATCTGGTGATGGTGGGTCATTTGGATGCTGGTGATTTTCAGATGGAACCTGGTATTCCATCCAGCCTCTCCCCTTACTGGCTACATGATATTTTGAGAAAAAAACAAGGCTTCAAAGGCGCAATCATCACCGATGCTATGGCCATGGGTGGTATCACCAAGCACTATCCCGATCGATATGCCTTGATTCAGACAATAAAAGCTGGTTCTGATATCATTATTCAGAATCGAAATTACACAGGCTCAATTGACTGGGTTGAAGAAGCTGTCAAAGATGGTTTGATCAGCGAATCTCGTATTGATGAATCAGTCCTCAGGATTCTGACCCTCAAGGAAAAGCTAGGTCTGAACAAAAAGAAAACTTTGAGTCTATCTGATATGCAGGCAAGATTAGGTACACAACACAATAAATCTGTGTCCCGTGAGATAATGAGTAAAGCCATTACCCTGATCAGGGATAGTCTGAACCTGGTGCCAGTCAATGCCAATGACTCCCAACATGTCTATATTGTTGATATTCGGGATTGGGATCATGATCATGATAGATCAGTTATTCAGACCGATTTACAGAGATCGCTTAATAATTCTTCAGCCTGGATATTGGATAATACAGATCTTGCCACCACCTATGATAATGTTCTGGCAAGCATCCCTGATTCAGCTGATGTAATTGTGAATATTTTCAGTCGCACCAAGATGAACAAGGACCGTGTACTCCTACCCCTCCTCCAAAGCGATTTTGTTGATTCCCTATCCCGCAAGACTCCCAACATGATTGTAACAAGTTTTGGCACTCCATACTTAATCCGGGCTTTCCCAGGCATTCCCACCTACCTCGTCGCCTACAGCAACCAATCTGAGATGCAACGAGCAGTGGCAAAAGCACTGGTTGGGAGAGCAAATATCAGCGGTAAACTTCCCATCACCATTCCTGACATAGCCAAGCGTGGCGATGGCTTAACCAGAACCGGAATTCCCTTTGCCCGTGTGACCACCCAGGTCAAGTCCCGCCTCCTGCCTACGATTCTGCAACATGTAGCTCCAGAGGACATTGGATCTGACCCGGGCAGGATCATGCCATATGTAAACCAAGCTCTTGAGGAAAATGCCTGGCCAGGTGGTGTCCTTCTGGCAGCCAAAGATGGTCAAATATTTATACACGAATACTTTGGCGAACATACCTACGATTCCGACAGGCGCACCTACCGTGGGGATATTTTTGATCTGGCATCAGTTACCAAAGTTATAGCCACTACCTCTGCAGCCATGAAGCTATATGAGGAGGGTAAACTCGATCTTGACACAACGGTAGTATCCTATCTTCCAGAATTTGCCGGACCTGATTCAACCATTGATTCCTTGAAGCAGACCATAACGGTAAAGAACCTGTTGACTCACACAGCTGGGATGAAACCCTTCAAGCAATTTTACACCATGGAAGCTCCCAGCCAGAAAGCCCTGGTCGATAGCGTGCTTGAAGCTGAACTAGATACATTGCCAGGCACAAAGTATATGTATTCAGATATTGGACTAATTACTCTGGGGAAAGTGCTTGAAAAACTAGCCGGGACTGATTTAAAAACCTTCACTGATAGCGTCATATTTACACCCCTGGCTATGTATGGAACGGGGTATCTACCCGATCAAAAACTGGATCAAATTGTCCCTACTGAAATCAGTGAACTGGACAGTATGCTGGTGCATGGCTTCGTCCATGATGAAAACTCTCATTCCCTGGGTGGAATTACCGGCCATGCCGGTCTCTTTGCCACATCAATTGATCTGGCCAGATTTGCCCAGATGATGCTGAATAAGGGCACACTGGGTGATACCGTCATTTTTAAACCGGAAACTATTGAATTGTTTACGCAACGGGCAAACATGCTGGAAAAGGAAAACTCTCGTTGTCTCGGATGGGATAGTCCTTCTGAGGCTAGTTCCGGGGGTGTCTATTTAAGCGCCAATAGTTTTGGTCATACAGGATTCACCGGAACCTCCATCTGGATCGACCCGGACAACCAAATGTTTGTCATTTTGTTAACCAATGCTGTACACCCAAATCGTAGTTATAAATACCCCAACTATTTTGATTGGCGTCAGCGAGTGCATGCAGGGGTATATGAAAGTTTAGGCTTTACAGAAATAACACCTGGCCTGGAATGGCGTGAGCGCTGGATTAAAGAAGAACGACGCCGCAATTCTTGGTGGTATAGGCTGCTTCATTAAGAAGTTGGAAGTTAGAAGTTAGAAGAAATTTAAACCAGTTGGAGTAGAGATGCATATAAGAATTCGACCACATAATCCAGTATCCCGTGAGCAGTATGAGCAGCATGGACACTATCATGCCGGTGATGCTGGCCTCGATTTGTTCATTATGGAAGACCAGATCATCAAAGCCGGTGAAACCGTACCCTTAAAACTGCAAATATCCTGCGAAACTGCCGGGGGTCAACCCTACTACCTCATGCCCCGCTCAAGTATCTCTAAGACCCCGTTAAGGATGTCAAATTCAATTGGCTTAATAGATGGCGGATATCGTGGTGAGATCATAGGGATGGTAGACAATATCAAGACCGAAGATTACCAGGTATCTGCAGGAGATCGTCTCTTTCAACTGGTTGCAATGGATGGTTCTCCCATCACCTTTGAACTGGTGGAAAGCCTTAGTGAAACCAGTCGTGGAACGGGAGGATTTGGCAGTACCGGGAATTAGTTTATTAAGCTCGCAATAAATTGTGGTCGGGACTGATTCTTTCAATCGCTTCAACTTATCCTAAATGTTTCCAAATGCTTTGATGTACTTCTTTGTCATTAAAAAGCGATGCTCTCAACTTATATGGCTGTTATTATTTACTTTATAAATGATAATGCCTCTACCTTTTTAACTGATTTTTACTTGGACTCATATTGTAACCTGAATATAATTTGGCGCTCTAAAGGTCTGAGTGCTAATAGAGCTATTATTTGAATATTATAAGTCAGTTTATGCTGACAATTATTAAAAAAGATACGAGAGGAAAAACATGGCAAAATACATCGAATTTGATCAGGATGCCCGATCCAAACTGAAGACTGGTGTGGATGTTCTGGCAAACGCTGTAAAAGTAACTCTAGGACCTAAGGGTCGTAACGTCGTTATCGACAAAAAATTTGGCGCACCAACCATTACCAAAGATGGTGTAACTGTAGCAAAAGAGATCGAGCTTGATGATCCCCGTGAGAACATGGGTGCTCAGATGGTTCGCGAAGTTGCCTCAAAGACTTCTGATATCGCAGGTGATGGAACCACTACTGCAACTGTGCTTGCTCAAGCCATCGTCACACAGGGCTTGAAAAATGTCACTGCTGGTGCCAACCCTATGGAAATCAAACGTGGTATTGATGCTGGTGTCTTAAAGGTTGTGGATTATCTGCAAAGTTTAAGCAAAGATGTCAAGAGTAACGAAGAGATTGCCCAGGTTGGAACCATTTCAGCCAATAATGACAAAGCCATTGGCGATTTAATAGCTGAAGCCATGGACAAGGTTGGCAAAGATGGTGTCATCACTGTTGAAGAATCCAAAACTATGGATACTCACCTTGAGACAGTTGAGGGAATGCAGTTCGATCGCGGTTACCTCTCCCCATACTTTGTGACCAATGCTGAAAACATGGAAACCTTGCTGGAAGATGCTTTGATCCTCATTTATGATAAAAAGATCAGCACCATGAAAGATCTGCTACCCATTCTTGAGAAATCTTCACAGACTGGTCGTCCCCTGCTCATCATCGCTGAAGATGTTGATGGTGAAGCACTAGCCACACTGGTTGTGAATCGTCTCCGTGGCACCTTGAAGATTGCTGCTGTAAAAGCACCAGGATTTGGTGACCGTCGTAAAGCCATGTTAGAGGATATTGCTATTCTCACAGGTGGAATCGTGGTTTCTGAAGATCAGGGTTACAAATTAGAGAACGCAACGCTTGAGTATCTTGGTGATGCTAAGACTATCATCATTGATAAAGACAACACTACCATTGTTGATGGTGCTGGTGAGAAAGAAAAACTTACTGCTCGTATCAACGAGATCAAAGTTCAGGTTGAAAATACAACTTCTGATTATGATCGCGAGAAACTCCAGGAACGTCTGGCCAAATTGGCTGGCGGTGTAGCTGTTCTGAATGTTGGCGCTGCTACTGAAGTTGAGATGAAAGAGAAGAAGGCTCGTGTTGAAGATGCCTTGCATGCAACTCGTGCTGCTGTGGCTGAAGGAATCATCCCTGGTGGTGGTGTGGCCTTGTTACGTGCTGCAGAATCTTTAGATATCACGCTTGAGGGTGACCAACAGCTAGGAATTGATATCCTGCGTCGTGCTCTTGAAGAGCCAATCCGCCAGATTTCTAAAAATTCTGGCTGGGAAGATTCAATTGTAGTTCAGAAAGTTAAAGAAGGCAAAGATGACTTTGGTTTTGATGCCCGTGCAGAAGATTTCAAGAATCTTCTCAAAGCCGGTATCCTTGATCCAACCAAGGTTGCCCGTACAGCTCTTGAGAATGCTGCTTCTATCGCAGGTCTCCTGCTGACTACGGAATGTGCCATTACAGATAAGCCAGAACCAGCTGCAGCCGGTGGTCCTCCAATGGATCCAGGTATGGGTGGTATGGGCGGAATGGGTGGCATGGGCGGAATGATGTAAGCTTACCGTTCTAGCTTTTCGAAAAAGGCCGATCATTTGATCGGCCTTTTTTTGTTTAACGGCGAAGAGCGCTTGGGATGCAGAGATATTTTTAGTCCCCTACGGGGAGTGGGTTATCCGTTTCGTCTCACTGCTGCACCACGGCGAAGCCCGAAAGGGAGAAGACGAGAGATTCTCAAGGTGGGATGTGTATTACAGCATGTTTTCCCGCCTACCTGGTCCATATCGATTGAAATGGTGGATAGATTTAAATTGAAACCGTAAAGGTGACACTACTGCTGTTAAATGCTGTGAATATTCCCAGTCCACCTTCAATATTAGTGAGCGGTTCCTGAAGATCCCGAGAGTCTTGCTCTCGATACTCATAGAGATCAACGTATTCAGAATTTACTTTGTAAATAGTAATTCGATGCAAGCCCGTATGGGTAAAATTAGGCATTCGAACCATATAATGATCATCTTGGATGGGAGGCAATATAATCTCCCGCATTCGTTCGGAGAAAAAGTTATTAATCTCTTGAGGATTGGCATCAATGTTATTCAGGGTCACGTAATACCAATCATCGTCTGGGTTGTCCCAACTGACGCTAATATCAGCAGTTCCTGACTCACGCCATCCTCGTAGCGATTCACGATCAGAAAAATCTGGTAATGTGATACTTGTCTGTGAGATTGAAACGTTCACTGGCTGTGATGGTACTGTTGTGGTGCTGGTGATAATATGATCTTCACTTACTACATTTAGTGATATTGTGTCACCAGCAGAGAGCGAAAGATCACTCCCGGGATAGTAATAAATCCCAGGCTGTGAAGTATCTTCCCTGCAGATATACCCACCATTTGCGGTAACGACTTCAACCTCAGCACCAGAAATGACGGGTGCGATTTCGCTCACCTCATCCAGAGCTATGGTTGACGTCAGCTTGATATCATTTAAGGCTTCACCTACATACACATAAGCCCATACGGCTACCATTTCCTCGTCAGGAATAACCGGAGTACCTTCGCTACAGGCTAACAGGAGGGTTAATACAGGTACAATAAATATGGTAAGTTTTTTCATGATTATCTCTATTTCAAATTTGCTTTGATGTAAAGTGTTGGCGTGAAGCCCAGGGTATTCACATCGGTAATAACAATGGGATTTGTGTCAAGGTCATAGTCTCGATAGACGACATTCGGATAGTTCAAGACATTGTAAATGGACAGACCTGCATCCCAATCCCAGCCCTGTGATTCAAATTTCCGCGACACACTAATATTCCATTGATGACTATCAGGAAGTCGATAGGCATTTTTATCACCGACATGGATATAACTGAAAATTGAGCCATCCAGCATTTCCAAAAAGTATTGACTTTCTGGGGCTGTATACGCTCGTCCAGTGGCAAAAATGTAAGTAGATGACAAACTCCAAGCCCCTCTCGAGTAATTGTTCACAAGTTTTAGCTCATGGGTACGGTCATGTGTAGCTGGAAAGGCAATCCCTTCATTCAAGTTAGGGAATGTGTACTCAACAGATCCCAGGGTATATCCAATCCACCCATTAAAGGCACCTTGCTTTTTCTGTAACAGGAAATCAATTCCTCTTGCAATCCCGCCACCAAAATAGAAGTAATTGAGGTAGTCAGCCTGATCCTGAAAGCGGCGATTGAATTCAACCAGATTCTCACTCTCCTTGTAGTACCCTTCTACATCAAACAGATAGCCTTTATTTTCTAAGGCGAACCCCAGAATGCTATGTGAGGACTCACTGGGTTTAATGTTTTCATCAGCGGAAAGCCAAAAGTTCTTACTTCCCTGGAGCACATCCTCATTCTCAATCGAATTGATAAATTGATAGTATTTTCCCCAGGCACCTTTCAAAGTGAGGAACCTCCCAAAGTGCCAATCAAAATTAAATCGCGGGGCGAAATAGTTTTGCAGGGTGTTCCGATCGTAGGTGGAGCGCAAGCCCATTGTCACATTCAACCGGGAGGTCACTTTCCATTCATCCTGTATATATGCTGCAGTGGTTTTGGATTTTGAGGCTACAGCTAATATCTCAATCGTGTCTCTGATGCTGGCAGCATAGTCTGTCTTGACATCGCTGTGTAGAATGCCAAAGTCAAGCTTATGCAATGGGGTCCACTGCCATTGATTGTCAAACCTGAAGGTATAATCCAGTACAGTATTTGACTCATCCTGGGCAAAACCACCCAGACCTCGGGTAGAACCAGAACTATCAGTCCCAATAACGTTGGCATCTCCAAAACTCAAATTTCGAGAATAACTGCTGGTATATTCCGATCCCGATAAAAGGAGACTGGTAAAGCCTCTCGAACTCCACTGATGTGAGTATCGAAGACTTGCGCCCAGATTCCCCCAGTCCGTATAGTTCTCATCAACCCGGGTATTGAATTGGGAACTCTCACTATTCCGCAAGCTACCCTGCATGGCCATTTCCTGAGACTTGTCCAGGTAATCGCGACCAGAATATAGACTGAAATTGATTTTATCCTGTGTGGTTGGTTTAAGGGTAAGCTTAGAATTGACATCAAAATAGTAAAAGCTGGGAACTACTGAGGCTTGCATGGCACCTGATCCCATCCCTCCACCACCCGCTTTACCTTGGGCGGCTTCTGCCAGGGATTCATCCCCGGTAGCAAACTCATAGATACTTTGATAGGTCGGAGTTTCGATAAGATCATTGTAGGAACGCCGTGCAGATAACAGCCAACTTCCCTTATTTTCCCAGAAAGAATATTGAGCCAATACATTTGCTGAGAGCAGGTTCAGACCGACAGCATAATTGGTTTCATTACCCCCCTCCTTACCGGTGAGTTCCACCACACTTGAGAGTCTACCACCATATTTTGCTGGAAATCCCCCTTTATAAAATTGGACATCTTTGACAGCCTCGGGGTTGAATGCACTAAACATACCAAAAAAATGATCGACGTGGTAGATGGTCATTCCATCATACATAACCATATTCTCATCTGGAGTGCCACCTCGGACATATAGACCGGCTTTCCCATCGCTAATCCCACTAACTCCAGGTAAAAGCTGTAAGGATCTAAAAATATCGACTTCGCCAAAGTTAGGTAATATCTGAAGATCTCTGGGCGACAGCGTAACTTGACTTGTCCGTTGAGAAATCTTGATCAGCTCATAACGTTCAGCGTAAACTTCAACTTCATCACCGCCAATGGATTTCGGTATTAGTTTTAGCTCAAGCGGTTCTAGGCCCACAGGCTCCACAAAATATCCAAACTTCAGATTTTCATATCCCATATAGCTCACTTGAAGAGAACAGGGACCCACGGGCACATCGGTCAGCACAAAATAGCCATCTGAGTTAGTTGTTGTTCCACGATTTGTACCCACTTGACTCACATTAGCATAGGGTAAGGTCTCACCATTTTGCGTATCAGATACGTAGCCATTAATGTCATTCGTGTTCGATTTGGCATAGGTCAAATCAGAGCCCATGAATAGCAATATTATCTGTAATGTAATTATGGTATACTTATTAATTTTCCTGATCCTTATGATCACAATCGACACTCCTGTATAATCACTCACGTAAAGAAGGTGGATCCTTCAATCGGTTACATAGGACCTTCGACATACATAATTATGAAAAGGTTAAGAGGAATACGAATATCATATCATATTACTCAGAATTATTTGATTTTGGTTGAGCATGAAGACAATATTTGAATGAGGGTTAAATCTCACCTCTCTAAGGTTTGACATGGGAATTGTGTCAGACTATATTGCGCGGCTTTTATATGGCGTGGTGCCCAAGTTGGTCTAAGGGAGTGGTTTGCAAAACCATCATTCGCCGGTTCGAATCCGACCCACGCCTCAGGTTTGCTGAGAGTTTTATTTAATGATCCACAATTTGGATCAAAGTAACTAATTCTCATCATTGTGCGTCCCGGCATAGCTCGAAGAGCGTCGACGGACCCACGCCTCTTTGAAAATTGAATATCGATTTGAGATTTGAGAATTCAGAATAATGAAGTAACCGAATGATGGCTCCTTCGATATTCGATATTCTTGGTTCATTATTCGTTATTCAGAAGACTTACCGTTTGGCCCGGGTGGTGGAATTGGTAGACACAAGGGACTTAAAATCCCTCGCCCTAAACAGGCGTGCCGGTTCGATTCCGGCCCCGGGTACACCTCTAATATATTGTATATACTACTATTATAACTATTGTAGCGAAGCTGTATTCATTGTTCGTAAAAAGCACAATTAAGACATTT
>JABIFG010000116.1 GCA_018650795.1 Fidelibacterota bacterium | reverse complement strand
GATTTGCTGGAAGCTAAGGTGATCCTCTTGAGCTGCCATACCACCACCGCCCCCCAGCCCTTTCAGCGGCTGAAACAGGTTGTTGCTGCCAGAGGCAACGCCGATTATCAGCAGGGTGCCGTAGATCAGCATGATGATACCGGTGCCTTTCCATAGCTTCTTCCAGCCGCTTTCGTTAGCAGGTTCCAGTGCGCCCATATAGATAGCCGGAATGATAAGCAGTGCGGCCCAGAGGAGCATATTAACCGCCGCGGGGACGATACGTTCCAGCATCCACACAGCAACCGCCAGTAGCAGCACACCAAAGACCGATTTTACGGCGTTCATCCATGCGCCTGCGCGGGGCAGTAGCTTACCGGCTGAGGTGCCGATGGCGAGCAGTGGTAGCCCCATGCCGATACTGAGGGCAAACAGTGCCATCCCCCCCAGCAGTGCATCACCGGTCTGCCCGATGTAGATCAATGCTCCGGCCAGTGGTGCGGCGACACAGGGGCCAACAATCAGTGCAGAGAGCAGACCCATAACCGCAACACCAATCAGTGATCCACTTTTCTGACGGTTACTTGCTTCAGCCAACTTACCTTGCAGGCTGGCGGGCATCTGTAGCTCGTAAAAGCCGAACATGGAGAGGGCGAGCAGTACAAAGACGATGCTGAAGCTGCCGAGAATCCAAGGGTTCTGGAAGGCGGCCTGCAGATTTTCGCCAAACAGCCCTGCCATCACTCCGGCAAAGGTGTAGGCGACAGCCATCGCCAGCACATAGACCAGCGACATGGTAAAGGCGCGGCGGGTGGTGATCTCTTCGCCCTGACCAACAATGATGCCGGAGAGGATCGGGATCATCGGAAAGATGCAGGGGGTAAAGGCGAGCAACAGTCCGAAGCCAAAGAAGCTGACCAGGGTGAGGAGGGTGTTGCCACTACCCAGAGAGGCGGCGATCTGGTCCTGCTCCGCTAACAGAGGTGCAGCCGCTGCTTGGGAGGCTGGGGCCGGTGCTGCTGGTTTTTCCGGTTTTGTGGCTAGGGTGAAGGCGGGTAGCTTTAGCTCAACCTTTTTGGTGATGGGAGGGTAGCAGATGCCGCGTTCTGCGCAGCCTTGATAGCGAATATAGAGTGTGCCACTGGAGGCCTCTTGCGTGGCGCGAATGAGTGGTAGTTTAATGTTCTGCGTGCCGTGATAGACCTCTAGGGTGCCGAAGAACTGATCCTCCTTGAGCTCGCCGGGTGGCTGTTCTGGGGTGCCCAGCGTTAGGTTGCTAGCCTCCTTCAGATCAAACTTAAACTTGTTGCGGTAGAGGTAGTGCTCATCGGCAATCTCCCACTGCATCAAAATTTCGTTCTGCTCTGCGGGTAGGTGAGAGAAGGCAAAGGCCTCATCGGGATGGAGCGGGTCATCATTGCCTGCATCCAGTCCGAAGGAGTTCATCAGCCCCCCCAGCTCTTTCAGTGGGGAGATCCCCTCTGCGGATGCTCCGCTCTGTAGGGTGAGAGTGAGGAGCAGAGTAAGCAGCAGTGTGGTGGTCTTTTTTAGGTTCATAATCTAGAGAGTCGTGGTTTTTGTCTTTATTCTATTTTTTATTACAAGGTGGTTTGAGTGATCCAGTTCAGGTAGTTGTCTGCCCCTTGGCTGATGTCGAGTGCGATCACCTCAGGCACCTCGTAAGGGTGGTGTTGCTGAATGGTATCCTCAATTTTTTGGTAATGCTCTTTTTTTGTCTTTATAACCAATAGAGTCTCGCTGTCTTGTTGTATTCCATCCTCCCAACGGTAGATCGAGGAGATGTTGTCGATCAAATTCACACAAGCGGCCAATTGCTGTTCGACCAGCAGTTTGGCGATTCGTTCCCCCGTTTCATGGTCCGGGCAGGTGTTGAGGATGGTGCAGTAATCAGACATAGAAAAAGAGAATACAGTACAATCCCTGCGCTATGAACCCTTTCAAACTACTCTTCGCCATCTTTATCTTTATCCCCATTATTGAGGTCTACCTATTGATTCAGGTTGGCTCATGGATTGGTGTGGTGCCTACGGTTCTGTTGGTGATTACCACCGCAATGATGGGTGTCTCCATGCTCAAGTCGCAGGGGCTATCTACCCTGATGGATGCACAGCGCAGCTTGGCGAGTGGTCAGGTGCCAGCCTTTCAGCTACTGGAGGGGGCGGCACTGTTGGTGAGTGGGGCGCTGTTGTTGACTCCCGGTTTTGTTACCGATTTTATCGGTTTTCTGGGGTTGATCCCGGTGACGCGTAAGATGATCGTTAATGCTTTCCTCAGTCGTGCAACGATCTCTGGTATCCATATGGGGGGAGAGGGGGGGCACCACTCTTTTGATCAGCGAGAGGAAGGCGTGGTGGTGGATGGTGAATTTCATGAGAAGCAGAGCAAAGTGTTGCGTTAACACGGCTATAGCCTCGTTGTGCGGATTCTCAGTACCGCCTAGTCGTTGATGTCCTGATAAAAAATTCTTTTCGTTGTTCTCTTGATTTCGTTCTGTTCGTCCCTATGATTAGCACTCCCTAGAGGAGAGTGCTAATGTCTCATTGGTACCCTTCTGGGCCAAATTTTGTAATTAATCGAAAAACTAAAGGAGTTAACCCTATGAATTTGCGTCCTCTGCACGACCGTGTTGTCGTTCGTCGCACCGAAGAAGAGCGTATGTCTGCTGGTGGTATCGTAATCCCTGATTCAGCAACTGAGAAGCCAAGTCGTGGCGAGATCGTTGCTGTAGGCAACGGTAAGGTCATGGACAACGGCTCCCGTCAGGAGATGGATGTCAAGGTTGGCGATAATGTACTGTTCGGCAAATTTGCTGGTACCGAGATCAAGGCTAATGGCGAAGAGCTGCTGGTTATGGTCGAGAGCGACATCATGGCTATTATCGAAGGCTAAGGTCTATTAAAGACTAATCCACAGATTCAAATTTAAGGAATACCAATAATGAGTGCTAAAGAAGTATTGTTTGGTGATGACGCGCGTCATCAGATGTTGGCTGGCGTAAACACCCTAGCAAACGCAGTAAAAGTAACCCTCGGCCCTAAAGGCCGTAACGTAGTATTGGATAAGGCCTTCGGTGCCCCAACCATCACTAAGGATGGTGTCTCTGTTGCTAAAGAGATCGAGCTGGAGAACAAGTACGAGAACATGGGCGCACAGATGGTGAAAGAGGTTGCCTCTCAGACCTCTGATGTTGCTGGTG
>JABIFG010000115.1 GCA_018650795.1 Fidelibacterota bacterium | reverse complement strand
CGAATGGTCACCAGGCACCATTCCCTATAACACCCAAACCCAACTACCCACAAGCGGTTCCCCAGACAATACCGCTGATCACCAAATCTACCTTATAGGTGAGGGCGATAGCTCTGATCCAAATTCTGAAGACTATAATCGGGAATATGCCAACTGGCCATCCTCTGATGGAGCCCCAGCCCATGACGGTGAATATTTCACAGATCTGAATGCCAACTCCAGTTGGGATGTAGGTGAGCCTTTTGACGACTTCGATGGGGATAGCAACTATGATGGCCCAGATGGGCTGCTAGCCACAGGTGAAGATCCACCATGGCTCGTGGGTGACACCCAGGCCTGGTGGGTCATGAATGATTTGGACACTTCTCTACATGACCGCTTCTGGAGAACTGATCCATTGGGTTTAGAAGCACATGTATTGGTATCTACACGGATGGATGACCCCATCTATGAGAATGTCCAGTTCAGAACCATCACCCTTGTCAATAAAGGGGGACACTCCATTGATTCTACCTACTTTTCTGTTTGGTCAGATGTGGATTTAGGGGATGCCACTGATGATGCCGGTGGCTGTGATTCCAGCCTTTCGCTGGCCTACATATATAATGGAAATCCCTCTGATCAGAGCTATGGATTAAGGCCACCGGCAGTGGGTTATGATTTGTTACAGGGCCCTCTCATCCCATCACTCGGTGATACGACAGTTTATGAAGGTAGCACCTACGCTGATATCAACACACTTGATATGACAGCCTCTATCATGATAACCAAGGACAATCCCTTTCCCGATCCTGAAAATGCAAATGAGGGCTACAATATGGTACAGGGTTTGTTTGCCAGATCAGGCGACTCAATTGTGGATCCCGGAGGCAACATTACCACTTTTCATGTAGCTGGCGACCCTGTAACGGGCAATGGTTGGACAGCTCTCAACAGTTATTGGGTTGGGGATAGAAGAATTCTCATGAGCAGCGGTCCTTTCCAAATGGAACCCTGGGATGATCTCAATAGCAATGGTCAGGCTGATTTTGGTGAACCAGGTGTGCAAATTATTCATACTGCCTTGATAATTGTAGATGGTGCTGACCACCTGGATGCCATCTCCAATCTGAGGTACGTGAGTCGCTACGTCCAGGACGACTTTGATCATGGATTTGAAACCTATGCCATGGAGTCACCATCTTTATTGGTAAGTGCCTATGATCAAGAGATCATCCTCAATTTGGATGAGGGTGCAAAGGAGTATGAATCCTCGTCTTTTGGATCATATGAATTCGAAGGCTACAACCTGTATCAGGGAGCATCCAGTGATGGACCCTGGACTTTGCGCTCCGTATACGACAAGATCAACGGAGTCGGTGTCATCCAGGATCAAACATTTGATGAGAATGGTCTATTACAAAGTACTGCTGTACAATTTGGTGATGATATAGGACTGGAACATATAATTTCTATAACCACGGATTATTTGAATGATGATGCACCCCTCACCAACAATAAGGCATATTATTTTGCTGTAGATGCCTATGCTTATTCTGAATCTGCATTACCAAAGGTGATTAAAAGTGAGATGCAAGTCATCTCAGTTCGACCGCACAATAAATTTAACTCTGCAAATGTTGCAGAAATGCTGGAAATAGAGCATGCTGGAATTGCCGAGGTCACCCTATCTATCGAGGTCCTGGATCCCAGTCAATTGAAGGGGTTGGATTATGAATTGGGATTTGAGTATGATTCATTACGATCATTAGGGCAGTGGTATTTGCTGCGCGATGGCATTGTGTCTCAGGACACCCTACACCGGAGTGCCTGGTTTGAAAAATATACCTATGCAGAAACCGGGAATATTTATCATGATGGATACGAATTATCCATAGGGGATGTATCCTTTTCTCCACCTGCTTATAAAAGTGACTGGCAGCAGACCATCAATATTGAAGGCACAACCTTTGAGACCTTAACCTTAAGGGCTCTCTCAGATGGTGGCGTTGATTCATTGGCATACGATATCATGGGAACTCAATTGGTCCACCTCGACACCCTTTTTGGTCATGGATATTATTGGGACTGGTACGAAATTGAAGAACGAAGTGATGGAACCTATTTCATTTTACACCATGCAAATCAAAATGATGTACTTATTCAGGGTTTTGCTTCTGCATTTGGTGGACAGAATGGAGATCGTCTCGCTGACATCCCAGGTCTCGGTGGAGGCTCCCAGGATATTGATTTTCTGCAATCTGATTTAGAAATACGTTTTACAGAGGAAGGTCAAAATGCGTCGAGATACTCCTCATTCAATGGATATGCACCTGAGATGACCCATGTTCCCTTTGAAATTTGGGATATTGAACGCAATATTCAACTTTGTGTGGGTATCAATGATTATAATCATAGTGGTGGGATTCAAGATACAAGTATGGAAAATTGGGAAAATACCCTTGACCACGATTGGGTGATTGTTTTTGATCGCGATTATGAGATTTATGGCTCTGAAGGGGACTCACTCTTAAATAATCCCCATTCGGGTTGGGCCTGGCAGTTTAATAGTATGTCAAAGTTCTCCATAGGTGATGTGGTCACGATCCATTTCCTGAATCCAGTGATTGCTGGAGTAGATGTATACAGTTGGAGTACTGAGGTGGCTGGGATGGCCTATGATGAAGATGCCCTGGATCGGATACAGGTTTTCCCCAATCCTTATTTTGGCTATCAATCAGAACAAGCCAGCTTCTCTGAACCCTATGTCACACTGAGCAATTTGCCTGAGCAGGAATGTACCATCCGTATCTATTCCCTTGGGGGAACGTTAGTCCGGCGTTTTGATCATGAGATTGGTACCTATGAATATTGGGATCTTCTGAACGACCATGGTTCACCTGTTGCCAGTGGTATGTATATTGTGCACATAGAGGTATCTGATCTGGGCAATAAAATCTTGAAGATGGCTGTTTTTCAGCCAGAATAGAGAAACGGGTAAGCCTATGAACCACAATTCAAAACACAGACTCCTAACAGCTGCATTGCTGCTTCTGTCATTCACAGCCACAGATGTCCTCTCTAAGAATGATAGATCAAATGGTCTAGCAAAACCAAGCGTAGTTGAGTATGACCTATTCTCTGGCAATAATATCAGCAACTGGATGGACAATATTGGCCATTTGTCCAGTCACATTCCAACCGGGGATGCAGGTACCGAATGGCCAAGTGGATCTGGGAAAACATCAATCTTCACCTCAGGGATCTGGGTTACAGGACAAGTGGGTGGTGAGATCCGTAGTGCCGTTGCCGAATACACTAGCCAATGGACTCCAGGAAAAATTCCTTATGACACCCAAACCAAGCAACCCATAAGCTCATCTCCAATAAATACAAATCAGAATCAAATCTATTATGTTCGTAAAGGAGATTCTTCAAACCCTGCTTCGGATTCATATAATCGAGAATTTGCCACCTGGCCAGCTTCTGATGGAGCTCCCAGCCATGATGGAGAATTGTTTTCTGATCTGAATCAAAATGGAATCAGAGAAATAGATGAAAACTTTGAAGATTTTAACAACGATGGCACATATAAT
>JABIFG010000114.1 GCA_018650795.1 Fidelibacterota bacterium | reverse complement strand
TTGTATTGATGCTAGCTCCATCCTTGTTGATATTCAACGCTACAGTAAAAAGGGATAGGAGTAAATACATGCCTAAACATGTCATCATTTCATTTGCATTGCTGCTGGTTATGGGGTCAGCAGTCTTTGCAGAGACAGACGATGCATCAATAACCATCACCATTGATAACAATGAGGTGGATTGGTGCAATTTTCAGTATCCGAACACGGGTTCTTTTGAAACCAATAACGAATTTCTCACCTATGCTCAAGTCTATGAATCAGGAGTGACCGAAGCCACAGGGCAGGGGGCTGACATCTTTGCCTGGATTGGCTATTCCGAGACGGACAGTGATCCTTCTGGAGCGGGTTGGACCTGGGTAACAGCAGGTTACAATCAGGATAGTGGAAATAATGATGAGTACGTTCTGGATCTGGGGAATACGCTCAGCAGTGCGGGTACTTATTATGTGGCCAGTCGCTTCTCACGGGACAATGTAGACTACACCTATGGTGGCTATGCTGGGGGTGGTGGTGGATTTTGGGATGGTAGCTCAAATGTGAGTGCTGTATATACGGTAACTGTGAACACTGCTCCTGTCTTGGCAAGTATTGGGAGTCAAACTTTGACCGAAGAAACCCCCATTTTTATTGAATTATCAGCCACTGATGCTGAGAATAACTCCATTAGCTATTCGGTAGAGGGGGGGTCTGCTGAAACAGTTTTGGCTGAAGTTAGTAACGACACCTTATTTCTTACTCCAGCAGACAACTACTTCACCACAGAAGCCATATCTATAACAGTTACAGCTGTAGATGGTCACGGTGGCTCCGATTCAGAGCTGGTTGCAGTGACGGTGACCAATGTGAATGATGCACCTGTCATCGCAGTTATCTCCGATCAAACTGGATCAGAAGGTGCTGAATTAAGTTTTGATCTTACTGCATCAGATGTTGATAATGATGATCTGACCTGGACCAGTGATAATTTGCCCTCAGGAGCCGTATTTACAGACAATGAGGATGGCACGGCGACATTTACCTGGACACCAAATTACACACAGGCTGGTACCTACTCAGCGGTTCAGTTCATTGTAAATGATAATCAAGGTGGTACAGCACTTCTCAGAATGGCCACGGGAAGGTAGTCGTTCTTGTTTCATAAACACATGAGTATGCTTTTAATGATTCTGGCTCTATTGCCAGTCAGTCAGTTATTTGCTGACGGTGATACGCTTAGTATCAACATTATTATTCATGATGTAGTGGCTGTTGATGAGGTATTTATTCCACAGGAGTTTGCTTTACATCCACCCTATCCCAATCCCTTTAACCCTGTAGTAAACCTGGTGGTAGATATACCTCAACAAGCTCAGACTCGGATAAGTATCTTTAACATGCGTGGCCAGGAAATTGCAGTATTGGAAAACCATGAGCTCCCACCTGGTCGTTATGAGTACCAGTGGCAAGGGAGTGGCCAGCCTTCAGGCATATATTTTGTCAGAATTCAGGCGGGACAGTTTGAACAAAGTGAGAAAATCAGTCTGCTGAAATAGCATGCTGGTATTGAATTAGGAATCAGTATTGAATATATTCAAGGACTTATTAGAAAATGATTTTGGAGGGAAAATGAAAAAAATTATTACTCTAGCAGCAATGCTTGTATTCGCATCACATGCATTCGGGCATTGGACAACACTATATGATCGCAATACACCTCTAGCCTCGTATTATGTAGGTGATGAACTTACGACTATTTTCGAGTTTGGAATTAATACTGATACTGGTTCATGGACCATTGATTATGGGCTTGGTACCTCTACGGATGGTACTAGCTGGGCCTGGTACAGTGCTGTATGGTCGCGGATGGATGGTGAAAGTAACAGAGTCTGGAAATCAGTTGCCAATGATCACACTTTTTCAGCTGCTGGTACCTACTACTATGCGGGTCGCTTTGAGACTTCGGGCTATATAGAGTACGCATCGGATGACTGGAGTGAGAATAGAACTTCCCTAAGTGCGACATCATATTTTACAGTTTCTGCTTTAGTGAATCCCTCTAGTGTGGATGCTACAGCTTCAAGCTCAACACAAATTGATTTGAGTTGGACCAAGTGGAATAGCAAAGATGTATTGGTTGTACGAAATACTACTGGCTCGTTTACTGCTCCTACAAACGGAACAGGCTACACGGCAGGCAATATTATCGGCGTAGACGTTGTCGTATATAATGGAGCGTTGTCTGAATATGATGATACAGAGCTCGATGCAAACACCACATATTATTATAAATATTATTCAGTGAATAATGATTATTACTCATCCGGTGCCACCGATAATGATCAATCCCTCCCCGTCGAACTCTCCTTGTGGACAGCTCAGTCAAAGTCAGGAAATGTCTTTTTGAACTGGACCACCGACTCTGAAATTGAAAACCTGGGTTTCATTATAGAACGCAAAGGGCAGAACCAGAAATCATATCAGGAAATAGCCTCCTAT
>JABIFG010000113.1 GCA_018650795.1 Fidelibacterota bacterium | reverse complement strand
CCCACGAACGACAACTAGAAATGCCCACAAATAGGAGCGCGGCAGCGGCTACACTCTCAGTACATTAAGGAGAGCCAATGACCGCAACCGACGCCCAAGTGAGGCTACTGATGAAAGAACGCAACAAAGGCAAAACGCAAGAGCAGGCTGCCGTCAAAGCCAATTTACGAAGCAGAAAGACGGTAGCGAAATATGAAAAATCGGAAAAACTCCCCAGCGAGATACAAGAGCCGCGAGACTATCGCACTCGCCCGGATGCCTTTTCCGCAGTCTGGGACGAAGTAGCAGCGATGCTCGACAACGCCCCCAGCCTGGAAGCCCAAACGCTTTTTGAGTGGCTTCTGGAAAAGTATCCGGGAGAATATCAGGAGAACCAAATACGGACCTTCCAGCGCCGTGTTCGTCAATGGCGTGGTCTGCATCAAGATCGGGTTTTGAGTTTGGATCAAGTGCGTATCCCCGGAGAGATGCTGCAAACAGACGGGACGTGCATGAACGAATTGCAGATCACGATCCAGGGCGAAGCATTCGATCATCTGCTGATCCACAGCGTACTGCCCTACTCTAACTGGCAGTGGGGCAGAATTGCTCAATCCGAGTCACTGCTCTCGATCCGCCTGGGGCTGCAAAGCGCGCTGATAAAGCTGGGGCACATCCCAACCTATCACCAAACCGACAACAGCACCGCAGCCACCCATAACCTCGGGGCGAAAGCCCGCGAAAAAAGCCTCACCGAGCGCGGCTACAACGAAGAATATCTGCAACTGCTGGCGCATTACGGGCTGGAAGCTCGCACCACCCACGTCCACAGCCCGAACGAGAACGGCGACGTGGAATCATCCAACGGCAAATTGAAAGTCGCCATCAACCAACATCTCCTGCTGCGCGGCAGCCGGGATTTTGAGAGCCTGGAAGCCTACGAAGCCTTTCTGCACACCATCATGGACAAGCGCAATAACGGGCGCAGCGCCAAACTCGCCGAAGAGTTAGCGGTCATGCAGCCCTTAGACGCCGCACCCTGGCCGCTGATGCGCGAAAAACAGATCAAGGTGGGCAATAACGGCATCCTGCGCGTGGGCGGCAACGGCTATAGTGTGCCGAGCAGCCTCAAGGGCAGGCGCGTCCGCGTTCGCATCTACGAGTGGCAGATCGAAGTTTGGTACGCCAACAAGCTGGTGGAACGCCTGCCGCGCATCCCCGGCATGAATCGCTACCACGTCAACTACCGACATGTGATCGGCAGCCTACTGCGCAAACCGGGCGGATTTCGACATTACCGCCACCGTGACGATATGTTCCCGCAAACGCCCTTTCGTTTGGCTTGGGAGGCGCTCAACAAGCATTTCTCCCCACGAAAAGCGGATCTCGCCTACCTACGCATTCTCAAGCTGGCTGCCGATGGACAAGAAAACGACGTCGCCACCGCTTTGAAACTTCTGCTGGAAACAGAAAAGAACTGGGACGACCAAAGCGTAAAAGAACTCATTTACCCCACCCTGCAAAGCGCCCCTGCCATGGTGGCGCAGGCGGTGGAATTATCCGCCTATGACCAGTTGCTGAAACAGGAATACGCTTATGTCTCAGCTTGAACATATCCAGCAGCATTTACGCGCCCTGCGCATGCCAACCGCCGTGGACGTCGTGGGCGATCTGCTCACCACAGCCCAAAGCGATGACTGGAGTGTGCCAACCTTTTTGGCAGAACTGCTCGATCAGGAAGTGGAAGGGCGGCATCTGCGGCGGATCGAACGTCTGCAACGCTCATCTCACTTGCCTGCCGGGAAAACACTGGCAAGTTTTGAGCAGGCTCACTTGCCGCTGCGTTTACGGCGTCAATTACAGGAACTCTGTGAAGGAGATTTTGTAGACCGCAGTGAGAATTTGCTGATTTTTGGCTTGCCCGGCAGAGGCAAAACTCACTTCGCTGCCGCAGTTGGGCACGAACTGATCCAGTGTGGACGCAGCGTGCTCTTCTCCCCGACCTTTCGCCTCGTCGATGACCTGCTGCGTGCCAAGCGGGACCTCCTGCTTGAGCAACAACTCCGCAAACTCGACCGCTTCGATGTCCTGATCCTTGACGACATCGGCTACGTCCAGCAATCCCGGGAAGAGATGGAAGTGCTCTTCACCCTGCTCGCCGAACGCTACGAGCGCCGCAGTGTCGTAATTACATCCAACCTGGTCTTTTCGCAGTGGGACCAGATCTTCAAAGACTCGATGACCACCGCCGCCGCAATCGACCGCGTCGTGCATCACAGCATCATCGTTGAGTTCGGAAAGGAGGTACCCAGCCACAGAGCCGAAGAAGCCGCCAAACGCATCAACCAACTTCCCAAACCCCGGGAAGCATGAGCTTCCCCGACGACATATCCATGGGCATTTCTAATTGACGCCATGTCCGCATTGCTTCATCAAAAATCTTACTTTGATACCCCTGTTGCCTCAGACAAAACACTCCTAAACTTCTTGTATTTCTGGAAGTCAGGAGACCTTCATGAGGCATTCGATGAGTCTAAAAGCCCGTCGCGAACTGTTGCGTGCTACAGCAGGTCGCTATCAAAAATCTTCTAAAAAGGAAAAACAAATCATTCTCGATGAATTTGTAGCTGCCACAAATTACCACCGTAAATACGCAATCCAACAGCTAAAAAACGATTCCAGAGATTTAGATTCTCCCAAAAAACAACCGCGAAAACCGCGTGTGCGCAAATATGATGATGCAGTGAAAGCAGCGCTGGTCATCGTTTGGGAGGCAGCAAATCGGATTTGCTCTAAACGACTGGTTCCCTTTCTGCCAGAGATGGTCGCTGTATTGGAAAGGCATGACCATCTTTCACTTGTAGAGGATGTGCGGCCCCGACTGCTGGAGATGAGTCCCAGCACCGTTGATCGGTTGCTTTACAAAATCCGACGTGGCCGAAAAGGAGTTGGTATCGGAACAACCAAGCCAGGAGCCCTGCTCAAAAGCCAAGTGCCAATCCGCACCTTTTCCGAATGGGATGATACCAGCCCCGGGTTTATGGAAGCAGATTTAGTAGCCCATTGTGGAACTTTCGCCAGCGGACATTTTCTGCAAACGCTGGTCATGACGGATATCTCGACCGGCTGGACAGAATTTTCAGCGCTGCTATTTCGAAATCAGGAAACAGTTCTGCAAGAGATTCGTCGCATTCGAAAGCAGCTCCCATTCGATTTATCAGGTCTCGACACAGATAATGGGACTGAATTTCTCAATTACCTGCTTCTAACGTATTGTTTCGATGAAGAAATCACGTTTACCCGCTCGCGACCCTACAAAAAGAACGACCAGTGTTATGTAGAAGAGAAAAACGGCTCCATTATCCGCAAGTTTGTCGGATACGACCGCTTCGAAGGTTTTCAACCCTATCAAATCTTGGCGGCCCTGTATGAGCAACTGCGCTTGTACGTTAATTTCTTTCAGCCCTCCCTGAAGCTGATAGGGAAGACGCGCCTGGGCAGCAAGGTCATCAAAAAATATGATCGGGCTCAAACGCCCTATCAACGCCTTGTGGCAGCGGAAAGTATTTCAGAAACAACCAAAGAGAAGTTGAAGGAAGAATATGATGCGTTGGATCCGGTTTATTTGTTGACGAACATCCAGCGATTGCAAGACCTGCTCTGGCCCTTTGCGTATGTCGAGTTGGAGCAAAGCAGTAGTTCAAATCTTCTGCCTGTCTCTCAACAGAAAAAGACAAGGCAATCCAAAATGGAATCGCCTGTTCCCGGTGAGAAGGAATCCTGTTCAACTCAGTCGCAAGTGGAGAATGCAGATCGAATGTATCGTCGCACGAAAAAGAAACGAAAGGATAGCGATGGAAGGCGCTGGTGGAGAACACGGGCCGATCCTTTCGAGAATGTCTGGCCAGAGATTGAACAAAGATTAGCTGATAAACCGTACCTGAATGCAAAGATGATTTTCAATGATCTTCGGCAGGCACATCCAGGAAAATTTCAAGATGGCCAATTGCGAACCTTGCAGCGCCGTGTCAAACAATGGCGAATTGAACAATTTGATGACAAAATGAACGTTGAAAATCCGTTTTCTATTCCCGGCAACTGT
The DNA here is from genome assembly GCA_018650795.1 of Fidelibacterota bacterium. GTDB lineage: Bacteria > Fidelibacterota > UBA8477 > UBA8477 > JABMPR01 > JABMPR01. The sequence continues at coordinate 495 of JABIFG010000113.1, read as the reverse complement.
GATTCAAAGTAAGATTATTACCTGACGCAACGTGGTGGGTAATTCTAATTGTCGTTGAGCGATGCGAGGTATCTTCGTAGGCTTTTATTGTTAATAGCGGATGCGGGTTTCCGCTTATCATTTTTGAGATGGATATCCCTTCTTGATGAAGGCAGAGAACATGCTTACCCGCGTTGAGCGCAAATCCAATCTCGTAGCCGACGCCGTGTGAGGGCACGCTGATCTCGGCGAGGAGGATGTCGCTGGTCAGAATCCAGTTGACATCACGAGCGTATACATCGTTGGGGTCAACGACACGTTCGAGATCGAGGATATTTGATTCGGCGAGATGGGCAGTCGGGACCTCGTATCCTTCATCCAATAAAAATTTGGTCATGGCTTGGTAGGTCTTTTCGTATTCACGCCCACCGGTGATGGAGCAAGCAAAGTATATTTTCATTTTATTCGTCGTGAGAAATGGAGGAGAGGATTGAATCTATGCTATTTTTCTCTTTG
>JABIFG010000112.1 GCA_018650795.1 Fidelibacterota bacterium | reverse complement strand
CTCTTTGTCTATATCCCAGCCGGTTTCACTTAACTGCTCCAAAACGCTATCTAGGGCAGCTTTTGATACTTTTATCATATTTCTCCTCTTCTCTGCCTCTTCTCCTCATCTTGTGAGAGCAGGTGACTTACTTTTGAAAATTGATTGCGTAGATGCATCACGGAGCGATCGTCACAATGATCACGATAGGCGCAAAAACCACACGAGGAAGTGTTGGGATAAGCCCAATCTTTGGTCATCATTTTGATAATGTTTCTTAATTCCTGTTTGAACTGGATCAGTTCCCAAGAGGGTTTCTCAACACTGATCCAGGGTTGCCCCTTCTGCGAGCCTTTCTTGCCGTACTTGCCATCACGTTTATAAATCTCGTGGGCCCGCAGGAAATAGATCGAAGTTTTATGAACCTTCATCCGGATTCGAACCCAGGTGCCTTGAATGAATATCTCTCCATAGCGTAAGGCGTAGGCATACAGATTGAGCTGCCAGTCCCTTTTCAAAGCATGCTTCAAAGGTCTTTGCATCCCAGATTTAAGGTCAATGAGCTCTAGGGACCTATCCATATTGCGTCTGACCTGATCAATGGTCCCTGTGAGCAGTATTCCATTAACCCTCACCCTGAATTTTACTTCTGAGTACATAAGAGTTGACGTACGATTCTGCTCATGGTTTACATAGCCCTTCAGGATTTCTTCTGCATGGGTCTTCATGATCAACCTGTCTTCCTCGACACCCTTTTTCCAGCGGATAGGAATCTGTGATTCCAACTCAAGTACTTGTTCCAGGGCTTGGCTGTAAAGCAGCCCAATATCCAGATCAAACCCACTCATGTGTAGCCTGTGAATGCACAGGTGTAAGACACTGCCATGAATGGCAGCCAGACTCCGATAACTGGGGTCCAACTTTAAAACATGGCGGAAGCGGAACATTAAGGGACAGCTGAGCCAATCCTTGATAGTGGACTGGCGCAGCTCTATGCGGGATAGAATTTCAGCTTTTCGAAACATGATCCCGTTTACTTTTTTTCTTTGGACCGTTCTGTACCCAAGTGACTATTTCACTAATGATCAACAAGGCCGCCTCTATAAGCGTTTGGATTCCTCTACCATTCATGGGATTTAATCCTCCTTCCATCTATACTGATCTGCAAAGAGATGATGCAGGAGTAAGTGTTTTTCCATGATGGAGGACAGGGGAGCACTTTTCAGGGCTTCAGTGATGGCATTGTAAAGACTCCAGACCGTACGTGGTGTGAAATCATTATGGGTAGGTGATTCCCACTCCCGGTGTGCAATAGGAATTTGCCTGGGGGTCATGATGCCCCGTCCATACACAAGTCCCAGCATCCGATAGGCTTGATCATCATTAAGGGGTAAATCCTGCATGGCTCCTGCATCATCCAGGATTTCCCGGTAAGTTGTCTGAGAGCGGTATATGGCTTGGAGTGCCATGGATTCCATGTCCCTGATGACATTACTGGTATGTTTCCGAAGCACTGTGATATCGCCTGAAATCACCATGTTGTCACAAACGAAAACGGATGCACCAACTGCAATTCCAACTGACATACTTCGATCATAACTATTGCGAAATCCAATTGATAAGCCCAAAGCAGAATCCACAGACCGAAAAGTGTGAATCCCAAACATCTTGTTTCCATCAGCTGCTAACCCAAAATGACTCTTTTCATAAGTAAAATCGGGGAAGATACTTGCTACCATCTGGAGTAGCATGGTGGATAACTGTTCATGGGGAACTGGTTGATAAGTACGGGTTTTTTGGGGTAGCGGGATGGAGATAAGTTCATTCATGGTAGCACTTTCTGCTCCACTATGTAGCATGAGTGTCATAATAATGACCTCCTTCTTCTTCTTTTTTATAACAGGGATTTGAGTATCGATTCTTTACATACTCATGTGAATTTTACAACTTTTGATGATCAGCGAAAGAATAGAATTCCTTGCCGACAATGATATGATCCAATAGATCGACATCGATGGTATCAAGCGCT